>JALRFL010000190.1 GCA_023259875.1 Alphaproteobacteria bacterium | reverse complement strand
GGCTTCAACCCCGCCGTTTCCCGCTTCAACATTAGCGGCGGTCAAGGTCAGATCACCCAGCTCAAGGGTAGCACCAAAGGAAAGGCTGTTGACTTCATCAGCACCACTGTCCCCATTATCATAGCTGCCAGCAGCAAGGGTCAGATCCATATCGTCTGAAAGCGCGTGGGTATAGGCACCACCAACGCTGATCTCGGCGTCATTGATATTCCAGTTATTGATCATCCCGCCCATGCACATCTTCTGCCACAAACCTGGAGCATAGCTCACGCGACCATAGCGCAGCATCTTGACGGAAAGCCTGATCATCTTGGCCTTGCTTTAGCTGGTGATGATGGCTTGCTTCCTGTGATTGCATCTGATGATTACGTTATTATTAATACCGCAGACACCGCCCCCACCAAAGCCGGCATCTTTGCCATTGATATGGCGGATCATATTCGCTTCAGGTTTTTAGAACAGCCTGATGCCAACGAAGATCAGCTTTTTGTCCGCTATTCATCTTCGTCAGATGGAGGCTTTACTCACCCGACTTCTTCGCTCAAAATCATGGGAAGGGCAATATGGAGATTTTGCCTGATCTGATCACTAGGGACAGAGGCCGGATGATAAAACGCTCAATGACGATTAATGGGCACCGCACATCCATCTCGCTAGAACACCCATTCTGGCAAGAGCTTCAGCATATTGCAAAGTCACGGCACATGGCGCTGGCGGCATTAGTTGCAGAAATTGATCTTCACCGAAGCCGTCGCCTTGCCTTAGGGGAGGCAAGCGGCGGACTTTCCAGTGAAATTCGGATTTATATTCTCAATGCTGCCCTTGGCAAAACCCATGCCCCCGGCTAAAGTACTGGCGCGTGTTAAGGGAATGTTTTTCAGGCATTTACGCCAAGATCATATTGCATTCACCCCCATTTCGGTTTTATATATCGAAACAGCCATTTTGCTGGTGTGCTTAGCTTTAAGTGAGGGACAATCATGACGAAAACAGTTAGACTTGGCGTTCTACTCGCTGGTGAGACTGGCATTGATATGTTGCCTCACAATCCAACCTATCAAGATATGTTCAGCAATTTTTTTGCGCCTTGCCGTGACCGGATTGAATTGACCTTCATTCATACGCGCCATGGTGATTTTCCAAAACATATCACCGACTATGACGCCTACCTCGTCTCTGGCAGTCGGCATGGGGTTTATGATGATTTGCCATGGATGCCGCGGTTGATGGATTTTATTCGTCAGGTTTATGACCATCATATTCCCTTAATTGGCATCTGTTTTGGGCATCAGGCGATTGCCCATGCTCTTGGTGGGGAAGCTGTCAAATCCGATAAGGGCTGGGGCACTGGGGTAAGGGAAATGCCACAGCAAGTGAGCCTACCCGGCGGGCATAAAGCTAACCAGATGGTCAAAATGCTCTATATGCATCAAGATCAGGTTATCCGTTTGCCTGATCAGGCAAAGCCGCTCTTGGGTGATCAATTTTGCCCTTTCGCGGCGTTTGTTATCCCCGGCCGTGTGCTAACCACCCAAGGCCATCCAGAGTTTACGCATCAATATCTCGGCGCTTTGCTTGATCGGCGCAAAGAATCGATTGGTCTCGCACAAGCCGAACAAGCCAAGGAAAGTCTGGCCGAACAAACAGACAATGATCTGGTGCGGCAGTGGATCATCGATTTTCTTGATCATTCTTTGGCCACACAATCAACCGCGGCCTAAAGCAGGTTTTTCACATGGCATATATTCTTGGCCTTGATACTGGCGGCACCTTTACCGATGCCGCCCTCATTGAAACCGGTTCAGGCACACTGATCGCAAAGGCTAAAGCGCCGACAACACGCGCTGATCTTTCTGTTGGGTTAGGTCAAGCGATCAATGCTGTGCTTGAAAAATTATCCAAAGATGAACGACCCAAACTTCGCCGGGTATGCCTATCCACCACGCTTGCCACTAATGCGGTTGTTGAGGGGATGGGTGGGCGCATAGGCTTGGTGATGATCGGATTTTCTGAAAGCAGCCTAAGCAAAAACAACCTTGGGCATTCGCTAGGGCATGATCCCGTGGCCTTTATTGATGGTGGTCATAAAACCGATGGCAAGCCTCAAGCCCAACTAGACCTCGCGGCGTTAGAAGATTTTGCAAACAACCATAAACATGAAATTAGCGCGCTTGCCGTCGCAGGGCATTTTGCCACCCGAAACCCAGAGCACGAGATCATGGCTCGCGACCGGCTAAGGGAAATCACGGGCTGTCCTGTCACTTGTAGCCATGAATTATCATCAGAGCTTGGCGGCCCAAAAAGAGCCTTAACCGCCCTTCTCAATGCCCGATTGATCAATCTGCTTGATCGCCAGATCACGGCAACGAAAGGCATCTTAGATCAAGCGGGACTGATTGCTGAACTCATGGTGGTGAAAGGGGATGGCTCTCTGATTAGCGAAGAGGTGGCCTGCATAAAACCTGTTGAAACTATTCTTTCTGGCCCTGCCGCCAGCATTTCTGGCGCGGCGCATCTTGCGGCCGTCAAAGACGCCATTATCAGTGATATTGGCGGCACGACCACAGATATTACAATCATGACCAATGGAACCCCTAGGCTTTCGTCAAAGGGTGCCACCGTGGGTGGGTGGTCCACCATGGTTGAGGCGGCGGATATCCGGACCAGTGGTCTTGGCGGCGATAGCGAAGTTCGCCTGATGGATCGTGGGGTGCAAGGCGGCGTAACCCTTGGGCCTAGACGGTCAGTGCCCATCTCTTCCCTTGCCATGACCTCACC
>JALRFL010000178.1 GCA_023259875.1 Alphaproteobacteria bacterium | reverse complement strand
GCTTGATTTGTTCAGCCGCTTCATCCGCACTACGGGCAATATTGACCGTCACTTCAACAGAAACTTCGGGATGCAGAATTACCCGCACAGGGAAAAGCCCAAGGGTTTTGATCGCGGTGTTAAGATCAATTTGATTACGGGTGACAGTAAAGCCGTTTTCGCTTATCGCATCAGAGATATCACGAGCCGAGGCAGAACCATAAAGTTGACCCATTTCACTTGCCGCTCTGATCAAGGACACAGAAAGGTCATTCATCTTTTCTGCTACTTTTTCCGCTTCTCCCTTACGGTTGAGGTTATCAGCCTCAAGCTGGGCGCGTTCATTATCAAAGCGTTCGCGGTTTGCCTTGGTGGCACGAAGGGCTTTGCCTTGTGGCAACAGATAGTTGCGAGCATATCCCGGCTTAACGGTGACCAGATCACCCATCTGCCCAAGATTAGCAATGCGTTCTAAGAGAATAATTTCCATCATAGCCTCCCTTAGGATACGACAAATGGCATCAGAGCCAAGTGACGAGCGCGCTTAATGGCGGTGGTGAGTTCCCGTTGCTTTTTTGCAGAAACAGCAGAAATTCGACTAGGAACGATTTTCCCACGCTCGGTGGTGTAGCGTTGCAACAGCTTCACGTCCTTATAGTCGATTTTCGGTGCGTTCGGATGAGCGAACGGGCAGGATTTCCGGCGACGCGATGATTGGCGGCGAACAGAAGGTCTGGTAATTTCAAGTTGTGTCATAATCTTGTCCTTTTATGAGATTTGCTCAAGCCGCGCTAGCGTCATCAGAGTCTGAACTGGATCGTTCAGATTTGCTCTGCATCATGACTGATGGCTCTGGGTCAACCGCTTCGATACCGATGATAAGTGAACGCAGAACATCTTCATTAAGACCAATGCGGCGATCAAATTCGGCAACCGTGGCGGCATCCGCCTCAAAATTGAGCATGACATAATGCCCTTTGCGGTTTTTCTTAATTTTATAAGCCATGGTTTTCAGACCCCAGTATTCCTGTTTTTGCACAGAACCTTTGTGGTCAGTGATAATGGCGCAAAGCTCATTTGTGATGGTGTCAACCTGTGTGGTGGACAAATCTTGGCGTACAATAAATACGCATTCGTAAAGTCGCATGTCATTCCCCTTCTGGATCATGCCACCCTTAATGATCAAGCCTTTATCGTTAAGTCCTGATTGTTAAGAATGTGAGCCGATGGTAAGCCATCAGCAAGAGGTTTAAGAAAGCCGTATTGCTTTCCAGTGGGTGGGTTTTATCATGTTATGCCTAGATTGCAAGTCCCTTATTTGCTGGCGGCCTTGCTTTAGTCTTTGCTAGCGTAACTTTACGGATTTACCTTCATGATGCAAAAACCTGATTTAGTGATGTTTGGCTCTTGCCAATGGGATTTGTCCAGTGTAGCCATAGATAACATTTCTTAACTCAATTTACTTTAGGATCAGGACTATGATTAAAGGGTTAATTGCCCCTATACTGACACCGTTCAATGATGATCTGACGGTTGCAGAAGATCTCTTTATTGCCCATGCAAAATGGCTTTTATCTGATGGTGGCTGTTCTGGGTTAGCACCATTTGGCACGACAGGTGAGGCGCTGTCCGTTGGGATTGATGAACGCATTGCTATTCTTGATAGCATGATTGCCAATGGCATATCCCCATCACAACTGATCCCCGGCACTGGCCTAACGAATTTGGTTGATACCGCTCGCCTGACACGACACGCGGTTGAAAAGGGCTGTTTAGGCGCGATGATTTTGCCGCCTTTTTATTTTAAGGGCGTGGCGGATGACGGCATTTATCATTATTACCGCGAATTGATCCGCTTGGTGAATCACCCTGATTTGAAAATTTACCTCTACCATATTCCGCAAGTCGCTGGCGTTGGTCTAAGCGTTGATCTGGTCAAGCGGCTTTATCGGGATTTTCCCGAAGTTGTAGGGATTAAAGATTCTTCCGGCGTCTGGGAAAACACAACGGCTCTCTTGGCGATTGATGGCCTTATTGTTTATCCGGGGGCGGAATTGCCTGTGATTGAGGCTGTGCGGCTTGGCGCGCCGGGAGGTATTTCTGCCACCGCCA
>JALRFL010000212.1 GCA_023259875.1 Alphaproteobacteria bacterium | reverse complement strand
ATATTCAACACGGCGGCGGCGTCAAGGGTTAATCTCGGGGAAATATCAAGCTGATAGGATGATAACTCTAGCACTATAACGCCATCAGGACCGGGGTCATCAAGCGCCATGACCGCAGTACCAATATTGCCGCCTGATTGTGCTGACACCCCCAACCGCTTCAACAGATGCGTCACCAGACTGGTGGTGGTAGATTTGCCATTAGTGCCTGTGATGCCGATAATTTTTGCTTTAACCCCTGCCTCGCTCATCAGCGTGATATCACTCATGATAGGGACGCCATTTGCCTTTGCCATGCTAGCGGCAAGATGCGGTTTAGGATAAGTGGTCGGGATGCCGGGGCTGATCACCAGCGCATCAAGTTCCGCCCATGGCCATGCATCCGGCGGCGTCACACTTGCTCCTTTGGGTGTGTGATCAGGAATGACATGATCATCATGGATAAAGCATTTTGCCCCAGCCGCCAGCAAGGCATGACACGCCCCCATGCCAGAGCGGCCAAGCCCCAGAATAGCGACAGTTTTTCCTTTCATCTGGTGCGGAATGATCATGGCCTATCTCAACTTCAAGGTAGCAAGCCCGATTAGGGCAAGGATGATAGAAATGATCCAGAAACGGATAACGATGGTTGGCTCAGACCAGCCTTTCTTTTCAAAATGATGGTGCAGAGGTGCCATGGCAAAGACGCGCTTGCCTGTTAATTTGAAGGAAGCCACCTGGACAATCACAGAGAGGGTCTCAAGCACAAATAAGCCGCCAATAATGCCCAGCACCAATTCATGCCTTGTGGCAACAGACATTGCCCCCAAACATCCCCCAAGGGATAATGACCCCGTGTCACCCATAAACACACTGGCAGGGGGCGCGTTATACCAGAGGAACCCAAGGCCAGCGCCTATGAGCGCGCCGCACATCACCGTCAATTCACCTGTCCCCGGAACATAATGAAGCTGCAGATAATCAGTAAAGACGGCGTTACCAACCAAATAGGCAATCAGGGCAAAGGATAACGCGCAGATAATCACAGGCCCAATCGCAAGCCCGTCCAACCCATCGGTCAGATTAACCGCGTTAGACGACGCCACCATGACAAAAATCGCAAAAGGCACATAAAACACCCCAAGCGGAATCAGCACATCCTTAAAGGACGGCACCGCCACGGAATAGCGCAGATAATCGGGGGTGACTTCCACCAGATAAAGCGTGGCAATAAAGGCGATGGCAATCTGCCCTGCCAGTTTCACACGCCCCGGTATCCCTTTGGAATTGCGGCGGCGAATCTTAAGATAGTCATCAGAAAACCCAATCATGCCATAACCGATGGCGACAAACAGCACAGGCCAGAGATAGACACTGCCCATAGGGATCCATAAAAGGGATGCGACCCCAAACGCGATCAAGATCAACAGTCCACCCATGGTAGGGGTGCCCTTTTTTGAAATGATATGGCTTTCTGGGCCATCATCACGGATTGGCTGGCCTTCCCCTTGCATGGATTTAAGCCAGCGGATCATCTGGCCGCCAAACAGGAATGAGATCAGCAAGGCTGTCATTAGCGCCCCGCCAGTTCTAAAGGTGATATAGCGGAACAGGTTAAAGGGCTGAAAGTCACCAGCCAATGGAACAAGCAGATCAGGCAGCATGGCTATCTCCATTAGGGTGGGGCATGGCAGAAGAAAGGTTGCGAACCAGTTCAGCCAGTCGCATCCCGTTTGATCCTTTGATCAAGACAACATCGCCATCTTCAAGCACGGACAGCACAAGCGCAAACGCAGCTTTGGCATTGGCGGCGTGATCACAACGAAGAGAAGATTCAGTCATGGCGGCGTTGAGATGCTGCATCATTTCCCCCACGGTAATGAGGTGGGAAATTCCTGATGCTTCAACGGTTTTAGCTAGGCTAGCGTGTTTATTGGCGGCGTCATCAAGTTCGAGCATATCCCCCAGAATGGCAACGCGGCGGCCTTTGGCCGGATCACTGCCAAGACTGGTTAAGGCGCTAATCATTGACGCCGGGCCCGCATTATAACTGTCATCAATGATGGTGACTTTAATGTCCGATTGGCCTTTTTTCAGGCGCATAACGCTTCGTGCGCCGCGCCCCGGCAGGTCGCGAGCTTTTGCCAATTCGGCCTTAGCCGGCTCTAATGGCAGACCAAGCGCATCAACAACACTTAGTGCGATGATCGCCGCTTTTGCCCAATGAGGCGCCATCATGCCAAGGGTAAAGCGATGGGCGTCGCCGCGGATATTTGCCTCAATATCAAGCCCGTCTTGTCGGCGTCTCACCGACAGGATTTGATGTTCTGCGGTATCAGAATAGCCAAAACGCACCACGCGCTCTGCGCCTGCTGCGCGCGCCTTTTGTTCCAATAATGGGGCAAAAGGATCATCTGCATTAACAATAGCCATGCGTTGGCTTTGATTTGCTAGCCCGTCAAAAATCTCAGCTTTGGCAAGCGCAATCGCCTCAAGATTTGGGAAATTGCTGCTATGGCTATCAGCGATCTGTGTGACGATAGCGATATGCGGGGCAATAAACTGGCTTAAGGCGGTCAGCTCACCTTTATGGTTCATGCCGGCCTCAAACACACCAAACGCTGTGTCTTTGGGCATCCGTGCCAGACTTAATGGGTTGCCGATATGATTGTTCAAATTGCCTTCGCTGAAATGGGTCTTGCCATAGGCAGAAAGGGCTTTCGCCACCAGCATCCGCGTGCCAGTCTTGCCAACGCTTCCTGTGATGGCGATACGCGTGCCTTGATGCCGATCACGCGCCGCAACTGCAAGGCGTTCTAGCCCTTTCATGGGGTCATCAACCTGAATACAAAGCGCTTGATCAGCAAGACGAGGGTCGGCCAAATCGGTATGGGCGGACATCAGGACAACCGATGCCCCATTTGCGATCGCGCTAGGGATAAAATCATGCCCATCATGTCTCTCGCCTTTAATAGCGATAAACGCATCCCCCGGTTTGACTTGGCGGCTGTCAATGGCAAGACCGGTTATCGCGATATCCTGATGATGGCTATGGGCGACACCATTTACCGCTGATAGGAACTCTGATGCCGTCCATATCATGGCTGGCCTCCTACCATTTGAGCGCGCAGGATGGCGCGAACCGTGCCTTCGTCACTAAAGGGCAGGGTTTCGTCACCAATAAGCTGATGGTCTTCATGCCCTTTGCCAGCGATTAGCAGGATATCACCATCTTTCAGCCATGCCATGCCTTGGGCAATGGCCTTGGCTCTGTCACTAATATTCTCTGCCTTCGGGCACGCGGCCATAATCTCTTGACGAATATGCGCAGGGTCTTCACGGCGTGGATTATCGTTGGTGACAATCACCATATCTGCAATGTTGGCGGCAATAGCCCCCATTTCGGCGCGTTTGCCTTTATCGCGTTCACCGCCACAGCCAAACACGACCCCAAGCCGGGTGGCCACGGGTTTTAAGGTGGTGAGGGCATTTTCAAGCGCGTCCGGGGTATGAGCATAATCCACCACCACCCGGGCGGTGCTGTTGGACATCATGATGCTATGCATCCGTCCATTCGCCGCCGTCACATAAGGCAAAGACAACAGAGCATGGCTGACCTCAAGCCCTGACGCATGCGCCATTGCGGCCGCCATGATAGCGTTATCCCCTTGAAATGCTCCCAACAGCGCAAGAGGCACTTTGAAATTTGCCGCGCCAACGGTGACATTGACCAATTGTCCCCAAGGCAGGTTCTCAACAGAGCTGATATAGAAATCAGCATCATGGCTATGACCAACCGTGATGATGCGTATCTGCCGAGAGGCTATGTGATTGACGATATCTTTGCCATAATCGCTGTCGATATTGATCACGGCGGTGCCGCCATCAACCAGAATATCACTAAATAAGCGCAATTTAGCAGCATAATACGCATCAATCGTTTTGTGATGATCCAGATGGTCACGGGTTAAATTGGTAAACCCTGCTACCGCCACAGGAAGACCCGTCAACCGATGTTGTTCAATGCCATGGCTTGAGGCCTCCATAACGACATGGGTGATATGTTGCTTGTTCAAGTCGCTCAAAGTTTGGTGCAACATCAAGGCATCAGGTGTGGTCAGGGAAATTGGCGCTTCCATGCTTCCTGCGCGAATGCCAAGCGTGCCAATGCTTCCTGCCTGCCAGCCCATGCGCTGCCAGATTTGGCGCAGAAACTCCGCAACGGAAGTTTTCCCATTTGTGCCGGTGATGGCGGCAATCAGATTAGGCTTTGAGCGATAAAGCTGTCCTGCCATCAGCGCAAGACTGGCGCGGCTGTCTTTGACTTTGATCACAGGCACAGAGGTGTTTGGAATATCCTGATCGGTGACAATCGCCACCGCGCCTTTTGCGATAGCCTCATCAATGTAACGGTTGCCATCGTCTTTTGTGCCGGAAATAGCCACAAAGACATGGCCGGGCTCAATTTTTCGCGTGTCATGGCTGACGCCGCTAATCACCGGATCGGCGTGGAGGGGTGTCGGCGATCTGATCACATCAGAAAGATACATGCTTGGCTTCTTCCTCTTTGTTGAGTTCCGGCAATTCAAGCATCAGACTCCGGCGGATTTCGGGCGAATTTTCGTCAACAGGATGAACACCTAGCATAGGGGCAATGCGTTCAATGATACGGCCACCAACCGGAGCCGCCACCCAGCCTGCGGTTGCATAATAGAAGCTATGCTTTTGGGGTTTCGGCTCATCAATCATGGCAAAAACAACATATTTGGGATCATGCGCTGGAAACACAGACACAAAACTGGTGATATTGGCCTTTTTGTTATAGCCGTTTCCGCTGGTTTTCTCAGAGGTGCCAGTCTTGCCAGCTACCGCATACCCATCAATATCAGCAAAGTTCGCTGTGCCGCGAGGATGGCTGACCACGCGGCGCATCATCGCGCGGATTTGCGCCGAGGTATCAGGCGAGAACAACTGAACATCAAAATCATTTGGCGTTGTCCGCTTAATCAGGGTAGGGGAAATGACCATCCCTGAGCCTACGGTGGTGGCAACCGCGCTGGTTAAATGAACAGGGGTTACAGAAATGCCGTGGCCATAGGACATGGTCATAATTTCTGCCCGCCCCCAGCGTGAAGGAATAAGCGGAGCGCCAATTTCAGGAATTTCCAATGGCGCGGCTTTGAAAAAGCCCATCTGTTCAAAATATTCTTTCTGCATCTCTGCGCCAAGCCGATCAGCGATGCGAGCAGACCCCTTATTAGAGGAAACAATCAGCACTTCAGCCACATTCAATGGCGTTTTTTCAGGATGATAGTCCCGAATAGAAAACCGCCCGACCCGAA
This sequence comes from Alphaproteobacteria bacterium, assembly GCA_023259875.1. Classification (GTDB taxonomy): domain Bacteria; phylum Pseudomonadota; class Alphaproteobacteria; order Puniceispirillales; family UBA1172; genus UBA12202. The sequence continues at coordinate 9,185 of JALRFL010000212.1, read as the reverse complement.
GCGGTGAGACCACATCAATCACATCAGAGGCCTGAAACTGACCACTTTCTAAAGCGATGGCGGTGTTAAAGATTTTGAAAGTTGAGCCAAGTTCATAAACACCGGTAGCAGCGCGATTAAAGCGTTGATTGTCAGAGGCATGACGGAAATGGTTTGCGTCAAAATCTGGCAATGAGACCATGGCGATGATCTCACCGGTTTCAATGTCTTGGACAATACCGGCGCCGCCAATGGCCTCAAACAAATCGATTTGGGCGCTAAGCTCTTGGCGCAGAATGGCCTGAATATTGAGATCAATAGATAAGGTTAAATCTTTGCCAGCCGCTAAGTCTTCATTTTTGCTGTATTCAATGCCGGCAATGCCCTTACCGTCTTTATCAACGCCGCCCAACAGATGCGCTGCCGCCTCAGCGTTAGGATAAACCCGTACCAACTTGCGGCGGCCATGAATGCCAGCAATACCAAGACGAAGCACATCAGCATATTTTTTGGGGGAGAGCCGCCACGCCAATTCCGAATAGCTTGATTTTCGGGTCAAGCGCGAAAAGATTTGTTCTTCGCTCATATCCGTCAGCACACTGGACAGCGCCGCCGCGGCTTCGTAGGGATCAAGAATTTCTCTCGGATTGGCGTAAAGCTCAAATGCTGGCAAGGTGGTCGCCATCATCTGCCCGTTGCGATCCTGAATATTTCCACGGATCACCTGTTCAAAAGTTGGGGTGTAAAATTTTGCCTCGGCATTTACATCGGCGGCAAGGATCAGAACCCTTGCCCCAACGGCCAAAAAACAGGCCGCCGCGACCAAGCGGACAAACCCTAGCCGATTTGCGGCAACACGCCGAGCTTCTGCGGCTGGCATATCACGAACCAGACGAATGAAACGCGATAAAATGCTCATTCAATTCTCCAGATCAGGTTAGCTTCGGTGATGGCAGTGTCAGCATCAGGGGTGGTGATGCTGTCCAATTTATCTGCCGGAATAATTTGATGCTTCGCCAAAGGCTCTAAATCCAACAGCCGTTGCGAGAGGTGCAAAATTCGGTCAGGGCGAGACAAATACGCCCAATCAGATTGCAACACCATGATGCTGTCTTGGGTGGATTGAATCTCAGCGGTTAAGCGCGCCAATTCCTTTTGCCGGATATCTTGCTGAATACCGACCAAATACACGCAAACGCCTAAGATCACCGTGATCAGCGTCAGAACAAAGGATGTGCGTGCGGAGAAAACAATCATTACGCCACCTCATCCCATAAAGGCGCGTCGGTACGCTGAGCCACGCGAAGCCGGGCAGAGCGTGATCGTGGATTGATTTCCATTTCGCGTTCTGTGGCCGTGATAGGTTTGCGCGTGATCAATTCCAGCCGTGGCGGATGTTCAGGCAGATCAGGCAAATGCCGTGATGGCCGCGGAGCTTTTCCTGCCTCATTCATCATAAAGGTTTTCACCAAACGGTCTTCAAGGGAATGAAAGGCAACGACCGCAAGGCGTCCATGAGCACGAAGACTGGCAAGTGCGGCAGGAAGCGCGGCGTCAATTTCCGCCAACTCATCATTGATATGAATACGGATGGCTTGAAAGCTCCGCGTGGCAGGGTCAATTTGACCAGGTTTCGGGCGCGGCAAAACCCCACGAATGAGACGCGCCAATTCAAAAGTGGTGCGGATCGGGGTTTCTTCACGGGATCGGATGATCGCGCGGGCAATGCGGCGTGAGGCGCGTTCTTCACCAAACCGCCACAGCACATCTGCAATGTCTTTTTCGGCGGCAGAGTTAATGAAATCTTCGGCACTGATGCCAGATTTCTCCATCCGCATATCCAGAGGCCCGTCTTGTTTGAAAGAAAAACCGCGGTCAGCTTGGTCTAATTGGGGGGAGGAGACCCCAAAGTCAAAGACAATGCCGTCAACCGCGGGAAGTGTTAATTGGTGGAGAATATCCTTAAGATCAGAAAACCGGCCTTCCATCAAAGTGAGGCGACCTTGATATTCCGATATCATATCTTGTCCGGCGCTGATCGCATCGGGATCACGATCAATGGCAACAACTTGACAAGGGGCAGCGTCCAGAATGGCGCGGCTGTAACCGCCACGACCAAAGGTTGCGTCAAGATACACAGCACCAGATTTTGGTGACAAGGCTTCTACGACTTCAACTACCAGAACCGGGTGATGTTCTGGATGGGGGATCATTGCCCGGCTCCTGTTGGGTTGCGAGGTTTCAGGATCAGTTTGGGCATTTGCCCATCACGCGCGGCGGCGCGACTTTTGGTTTCACGCGCCTTAAAGCTGGCCGGGTCCCAAAGCTGAAAGGATCGGCCGATACCAGCAAACAAAACCCCCTCATCAATGTTGGCGTGGGCAAGGAATTCTTCAGGAAGCACAATCCGGCCTTCGCTATCAGGGCGCATCTCTTGCGCGCTCGCAATAATCATCTGCAACATTTCGGCGTCTTCTGAAAATGCATCCATGCCATCAATAGCGTCAGCGATTTGATTCATGCGCTCGGATGACATGCCTTCAAGACAGGCATGGGTCAATGACCGCGTCAGGATCAGCGGCTCATTGCGGTGCTCAAGAATGGCGCGAAACTTTGCCGGAACAGAAACCCGTCCCTTTCGGTCAATCTTGTTTTCGTATGTCGACGTGAACAATTCCACGGCGTCACCCTTCCTATGCTTGTCTTTGTTGCCACCCTTGGCAACCGCCCCAAGAAAGCCAAAATGACATCTTGGGATCTTATGGGATATCATGGGAATTCATGGGCTGTCAATGGGAAAAGCCAGAAATATCTAAAAAAACACAATTATTTCATATAGTTAGCATAAAAAATTAAGATCTTTTCCTTAGTCATTGAAAAATAACGATATTCTATTTTGTTCATGTTATGTTCTTGTTTGAAATCAATATCTTAGCGCTGGCGAATCGCAAAGGGGGGAAACCCACAGGTTTAACCCTCACGCTTTATCTTGTGTTCGGCCATAAGACAGGCGGATGATGTATGGTGTCGCGCAATAATCCCTGAAATAGTCGATGAAATCGCCACCGATCATAGCCGTTGAGAGAAAAGGGTCAGATGGTCTATAAGCCGGGTTCTGTCTGCCGCCTAAGCGGTTGGATGACCATTCATCTGGGACGGAAGTTGCCTTCGCGCCTCAAGCGACCTACCCGAACATAGAGAGAAAACCATCCCTTGCCGAAAGGGCATCATGTTCCTATCTGGTCTTGCTCCCGGTGGGGTTTACCCTGCCAATTTCGTTACCGAAATCGCGGTGCGCTCTTACCGCACCGTTTCACCCTTACCGTCATAGACGGCGGTTTGTTTTCTGTGGCACTTTCCCTGAGGTCGCCCTCGCCGGATGTTATCCGGCACCGTGGTTTTCTGGAGCCCGGACTTTCCTCTGCCGAAACAGCGATCATCCGACCATCTGACCTAAACCTTATCTAGGATGCGCGGCTTTTGATGTCAAGCAAGTGGGGATTAGCGGTCTTCGCCACTCGCGCTGGCTTCGATATCCTCTTGCAAGAGCGCGGCTTCAAGCCAGCGTTCTTCTTGCCGTGCCAACAATTCGCGTTCGCTGTTAAGCTGGTTGACCAGCAATTGAAACAAATCGGCATCGCGGCGAAACAATTCTGGGTCTGCCAGTTTTTCTTCTGTGGCTTTGATGCTGGCTTCTAGGGACGCCATTTCTGCCGGCAAGCTTTCTAAGGCGTGTTTGTCTTTGAAACTCAGCTTACGGTCATGTTGCCTGTCAGGGCGGTTGGGTTTCGTCACCGCTTTGGATTTGCCTGATGATGCGCTTGGTTTTTGGCTTTGCTGTTTTTGTCGCCGCGCCAGATAATCTGAATAACCGCCAGCATGGGTGATAATCCGGCCATCATCTTCAAACGCCAATACTGCGGTCACCGTGCGATCAATAAAATCGCGGTCATGGCTGATGATAATAATGGTGCCTTTGTAATCGGCTATCACCTCTTGCAGCAATTCTAGGGTTTCCATATCCAGATCATTTGTAGGTTCATCCAGCACCAGCATATTATGCTGTTCCACAAAAAGCCGCGCCAGCAACAGACGGTTTTGCTCCCCACCCGAAAGCGTGCGCACCCTTTGGGTGACTTTATATTCATCAAATAGGAAATCTTGCAGATAGCGTTTGACATGAACCGTTTGGCCTTGCCGTTCCACGGTATCACCGCCATCTGGGCAAAGCACCTGCCAAGGTGTGGAATCGGGGTTTAGGGCTTCGCGTTGTTGATCAAAATATGAGGCTTCAAGCCCATACCCCATCTTTACCCTGCCGGCATCAGGGGCAAGTTGATCAAGCAAGATTTTCACCAATGTGGATTTCCCTGCGCCGTTTGGCCCGATAATGCCTATGCGATCCCCTTTGCGGATAATCTGATTAAAATGCTTGAACAAGGTTCGTCTTGGGGCTTCTTTTTGCGGTGGATTGGCAATGGTCATTGGTGCTGGTACGCTGGCCGTCAGGTCAATGGCTTCAAGGACGATTTGGCCGCCGCCTTCGGTGCTGGCGGTCATCATGCGGCTACTGCGACCAGCGCCTGCCGCCATGCTTGCCCGAATTTTCCGCATGTCTTGCAATTCCCGCATCCGCCCTTGGTTGCGTTTGCGTCTGGCGCTGATGCCTTCACGCGACCATCGGGTTTCTGATGAAATGCGCTTATCCAGTTTTTCGCGCCGCACCTGTTCTTCTGCTAGGATCACCTCGGCCCATTCGTCAAAGCCATCAAAGCCTCCTTGCCGGCGACGACACTTGCCATTGTCAATCCATAAGGTGCCACTGCCAATACGGTTGAGAAAGGCGCGGTCGTGGCTAATCACCACCAAGGCGCCGGTATGCGTCATCAACAGGTCTTCCATCCAAGTGATTGTCGGCAGATCAAGGTGGTTGGTCGGCTCATCCATCAACAACACATCTGGCTCTTTTACCAGCGCCCTAGCCAGAGCAACACGACGGGATTCCCCACCGGAAAGCCCATCGCTTAACCGGTTAGGGTCCATGCCCATCCGCGTCAGATAGGCATCTGCCTTATGGGGTGGGATGACGCTATCGCCATCACTGCCGGTGCCATGCTGAACAATGCTGGAAAGGCTCATGCCTTTGGGCAGGGCTGGGGCTTGCGGCAAATAGGATACGGTTTTGCCGGGGGCGATCCATAGAGACCCTTCATCGGTTTCCGCCAGACCAGCCATGATCTTCATCAGGGTGGATTTACCAGCGCCGTTGCGACCAACCAGACACAACCGATCGCCAACCTCAAGGCTGACATCTACCCCTCGCAACAGCCAGCGATCACCCAGATTGACCCCGATATCATGAACACTAAGCAGGTTTTCTGCCATGTCTTATTCCTCACGCATGGATTTGATGCGTTCATAGGCCGCGTTGATAGTTGCCACTTTTTCCGTGGCGGAACGAATAAACTCTTTGGGCAATCCTGCGGCCTGTAACTGGTCGGGATGGTGTTGACGAACTAATTTAAGCCAAGCTTGTCTGATCATGGTCTCATCGGCATCAGGGCTGATATTTAAGATATGATAGGGGTTGTCGCTATCATGCTGATAGAGCATCTCAAAACGGCGAAATGCCTTTTCATCATAACCTAATTCCATGGCCACATGATAAAGATATTCCTGTTCTTTGTCGGTGATCTGCCCATCGGCGTTAGCAATATGAAAAAGCAAAGCCATCAGATGGTCAAACACCACCGCCTTAGGCCCGAACAATTGCCGCAACTGTCGGGCGTAGCCTTCATATCCAGCAGGGGTTTGACGCGCCAAATCCCATAGATGCCCGACATGGGTGATATCTTGATCCGCGATATCAACCTTTTCCCGAAAGGCAAGAACCTCATCCAAGGTCACTTTGCCATCCGATTTTGCCATTTTCGCCGAAAGCGCAACCAGCGCAACAGAAAAGGCAACATTCTGGCGCAGATGTTCATCTTGCCCATCCCGGTAATGGTCAATGGCGTGCCCGGCTAAGGCACCGATTAGCCCGCCAATAGGGCCGCCAATCGCAAGTCCGGCGGCACCGCCTAAAATCGTTACCCAAATGCTCATGCCCCTGTTATCAGACAATCACCTTGCCTTTGGCAAGCAAAAGCCGCATCCAAAGCGACAGGATAGCTAGGCAAGGACGATTTTGACCACTTGTCTGGTTGTCTTTATGGCGAAAACTGTTATTTCTAATCGCATGACTAATCATCAAGATATGACCCCAAAGGCCACCCCTGATCATCTGCTGGATGCGACAGGTCTGAAATGCCCATTGCCGGTGTTAAAAGCGCGCCGACGGATTTCAGCAATAGCTAGTGGTGAACACTTGGTTGTGCTGGCTGATGATCCTGCCGCGCCACTAGATTTTGCCCATTTCTGTGAGGTGGGTGGGCATCAATTGCTTGAGCAAAGCGAAGACGAAAAGGGGCAGTTGCGTTTCGTCATTGTCAAAGCCTGACGATTTTTCTTATACATTCTCATAAAGCGCGGCTAACAGTCTGGCGTGCATAGCGGCGTCATCCTCACCGCGTTGGTGGTGGATAAGATGCTTCTCACAGCAATCAAAAAACCCCTCTGCTGGTATCCGGCGTGAGGTCTTGCTGATCACAACAGCCGCGCGCAGAGGGCGGCGGTCTTGCGCGTCTTCGGCGATCAAATGTTCAAGGTATTCCGCAAGCTTATGAATACGGTAGGGGGACGGGATCGCCGCCAATTCAGCGAGGTCAGCATAGGTGATGGTCTGGCGATGCTTTGCCAGAGACAAAAGAATATCCTGAACTTTTTGCTGCCATTGCGGATCAGTAGTGGAAATGCTGGTCATGATAATGTTATGACTTGGATGAAAGCCCAACTTCCCTGTCTGGTGTCATGATGCGCTTTATTCGAGGTCTCATTTTCTCAATCCTGTTTTACGGCAACACGATTGCTATGGCAATCCTTGGCTTGCCTTTATTGATTTTGCCGCAAGCAGTGACCTTTTTTTGGCAGTGGTTATGGGCGCGGATGATGATGATCTTGCTTTGGTTGATCTGCGGCATCCGATCGCGTTTTGAGGGGGAACGACCCGATAGGCAGGTGATCTATGCGGTAAAGCACCAATCGGCTTGGGAGACCATTGTTTTGCTGGCGTTGTTTGGTCGCCCCGTGACAGTGATGAAACGGTCGCTGTTATGGATACCAATTTTCGGATTTTATTTGTTGCGGTTTGGGGTCATGGGCATTGACCGAAGCCAAGGTAAAGCCGCGCTCAAACACATGATTAGAGTCAGCCAAAAAGCCGCCGCCACAGGGCGTAATCTTTTGATTTTTCCGCAAGGCACCAGACTTGCACCCGGTCAAGAACACCCCTATCATAGTGGTATCTATGCGATTTATGCGGCAACTGGGCTTGAGGTTGTGCCAGTGGCGTTAAACTCAGGGTGTTTCTGGCCAAAAGATACAATTGCGAAAACCCCGGGTGAAATTGTCGTCAGCATCTTGCCGCCCATACCGCCGGGGCTTTCCAGACAGGAATTGATGCAGCGTCTGGAAGAAGCCATTGAAACAGAAAGCCAAAGATTAATTGCGGCAGAACACGCCGCGTCATCATAAAGGAATGAGAGAAAGCAATGGATGGATATTCTGGCGGAAATGGCAGACAACGCAATGTCATTGGCGGCTTTTTAGCCAGTTGTTCAGAGCGGCCAATGACAGGGTTTTACCGCACGGGTTGTTGTGATACTGGCCCCGAAGATGCAGGATCACACACGGTTTGCGCCGTCATGACAGCAGAGTTTTTGGCCTTTAGCAAAGCGGCAGGAAATGACCTTTCCACCCCTCGGCCTGAATATGGGTTCGCTGGTCTTAACCCCGGTGATCGTTGGTGTCTTTGTGCCAGCAGGTGGGAACAAGCCAGGCAAGCCGGAAAAGCCCCAAAAGTCGTGCTTGAAGCCACCAATCTGGCAAGCCTGAATATTTGCCAGCTTGAACACCTTAAGGCTGCAGCCTTTGATGAAAACCCTAAAGAAAGAGAATAACTATGCTGACCCTTGATCAAAAAGTTACCGTCGTTTGCACCGACACAGATGTGACAGCGCCGGGCAAAATTATTCGCATCAGACCTGATGGATTTGATGTTGCTCTTGGCGACCTGATCATAAAACTTTATCGTCATAAGCCTAATGTTTATGTTGGTAACCAATCAGGGATGGAGTTTGTTGTTCGCACCTGATGCGCATCTCACCCCAAGGATTAATCCCTATGGCCGATCACTTAAAATCACATAACCGTCATCCTGATCCATCTATGGCGGCGGCAGACGCACCCTCTACAAATGAGGATGATAACACCATGGAATCCGCTGGCGGTGATCGCTGGATTTGGGCGGTTTGGTTAATTATTGCGGTGATTTCTATTGGTATTTTGCCTCTGACCACACGCGGTCTAGACATGGCTCGTGCCATAGCCAGTTTTTGTGGATTTCCTGTCTGATGGGTGATCCCCTTATCCTCTTGCAAACAGACACAGGGGTTCTTTTTGCCCTTGGTTGCATTTTTCTGCTGGCTGGCTTGGTTAAAGGAATGATTGGTATTGGGATGCCTGCCATTTGTATGGTGTTGATGACATTGTTTCTGCCGCCTTTGGTCGCTATCCCGTTAACCGCCACGCCAACGATGCTGGTGAATATGTTGCAACTCTACCGCGCCCAAGACCGCGGCGTGATTGTCAGGCGATATGGCTTTTTTGCTATATCCTTGTCGTTAAGTATTTTTGTCATCGGCTTTTTTGTTCGCTCATTTCCTGAGGCGCTTTTGCTCTTGGTCTTGGGCATTGCCATGGTCATTTTCTCGACTCAGTCCTTGGCCGGCTTTAGTGTTCGGGTTTCGCCTTGGCAAGGCTGGCAGGTGTTTGGTGGAATGGTATCGGGGTTTATTGGCGGATTAAGCTCGGTCTTCTCACCCCCTATTGTGATGTATCTGCTTGGGCGCAAAGTCGAAAAAGAGGAATTTATAGGCGCGACGGGTTTTCTTTTTCTTGCAGGATGTTTGCCGCTTGTTGGGGCATTGATACTGAATGGCGTTCTGACCTTTGATCTATTGATCAAGTCTTTTGCAGGATTGGTGATTGCCTTAACTGGATTTTTGATTGGTGAACGCATCAGAGCCTATATTTCTCAATTATGGTTT
>JALRFL010000162.1 GCA_023259875.1 Alphaproteobacteria bacterium | reverse complement strand
CAGCATCGGCGAAACCGCAACAGCCGCGAGGGATCACGGCGAAATATCGCCCATCATTATGATCTTGGTAATGCCTTTTATGACAAATGGCTCGACCCATCTATGACCTATTCTTCGGCGCTTTTCCCTAAAGACAGCTCTAAAGATAGGGATGATCTGGAAGCCGCCCAACGCAACAAATACGCGCGGGTAGCCGCCCTAGCGGAATTGAAAACCGGCAGCCGAGTGCTTGAAATTGGCTGTGGCTGGGGTGGGTTTGCCGAATACGCGGCCAAGGAACATGGCGCAGAAGTCACTGCCATCACCATTTCAAAAGAACAATATGATTACGCCAAACAGCGCATAGCGGCGGCAGGGTTATCCAATCAAGTTGATGTTCAGCTGATGGATTATCGTGACCTTGATGGGCGTTTTGACAGTGTGGTTTCCATCGAAATGATCGAAGCCGTTGGCGAAGAATATTGGCCATCTTATTTTGATCAGATTGCCAAATGCCTGAAATCCCAAGGCAAGGCTGTGATCCAAATGATTACCATGAATGACCAATCTTATGAATATTATCGCTCAGGGCCTGATTTTATTCAGCGCTATATTTTCCCCGGTGGAATGTTGCCAGCGATGAAGGTCTTAACCCCCACGATTGAAAACGCAGGGCTTCGCCTGATCCAGGCCGAAGGTTTCGGCATGGATTATGCGCGCACGCTTGCGATGTGGCGGCAACGGTTTCTGGATGCTTGGCCACGTCTATCCGACATGGGATTTGATCAGCGTTTCAAACATATGTGGGAACTTTATCTCGCTTATTGTGAAGGCGGTTTCCGAACCCAATATATTGATGTCAAACATGTTGTGCTAGGCGCGAAATGACAACTTCTTACCCTGCTAAGGATCCCTTCAGTGCCTATTTTCAGGGGCGGTTTCAAGCCAAAGGCGTTTTCCTTGACCGCAAAGGGGTGATCCGCCGCCGGTTTGATGTGGCGATTACCGCTACCCCATCTGCTGATGGGTTTGTTCTGGATGAAGATTTTCTCTATGACGATGGGGAAGTGGAACACCGGCAATGGATAATTACTAGGCTTGAAGATGGCCATTACCAAGGCAAGGCCGACGGCGTGATTGGCGTGGCAAATGGCCGGGTTGAGGGTAATACCTTAACTTGGCAATATCGTTTTGCCCTGCCTGTTGGCAAAAGAAAAATAGCCATTCGGTTTGATGATGTCATGATTTTGCAACCCGGCGGCATTCTGATCAATCGGGCAAGGCTGACAAAATGGGGGATTTGGGTTGGGGATGTTCTGATCAGTTTTCATCCGGCATCCTAACCACCAAAATTTCCCTTTTTAACTTAGCTGAAACAGCTTAAGGATACGGCGCGTGATCCAGCCGATATACGGCAGGTTAGACAGCAACTGGCTCGCGCTGTCCCAATGGTCGATATGCTGGCTAATCAGGCCTTTGGCATCTATATGAATCTCTGACATTCCGGTCAGGGAAAACGCCTTGCCGCGCTTTCCCTTAAATCGTCCCGTCATCTGCCAACGCAGATATCCTGCCTTTTCCCCGATGGCTAAGTCGGTCACGATAAACCGCGGATCATCACAGGTGGCAAACATATGGGCAAAGATGCGGCGAAACTGATCACGACCGGTCACATGGTTAAAAGGATCGCTAAATACCACATTCTCTGCAA
>JALRFL010000134.1 GCA_023259875.1 Alphaproteobacteria bacterium | reverse complement strand
GGGCGCAAGAAAGGCGCTGGCAGAAATGGGGCTAGATGACGCTAGCGCAAGCCGTGATTTGCGCGACTTGCGCGATTTGCTGACCAGTTGGCGGCGCATTCAGCGTGACGCCGGCCGCAGTCTGATTACCTTTGGTGTGCGTGCTTTGATGATTTTCATGGTGTTGATGGCAGGTTTTGTCATCACATCAGGCATGGGGCAGTGATCATGGGGTTTTCGTTCAGCCCAAGAAGTGAGGCGTTCCTCCAAGATATCGACCCTGATTTGTGTCGGGTGGCGCGCCGCGCCCTTGCCCTTAGCCGTGTTGATTTTGCCATTATCAGCGGCAAACGCGATATGGCCGAACAACGGCGGCTGGTGCGGTCGGGCGCATCACAGACCCTGCATTCGCGGCATTTGACCGGGCATGCGATTGATATCGTGCCGCTTGACCCCAACACAGGAAAAGGTCGGTTTAGCCGTGGCCTAGCCCTTGAGGTCGCGGTGGCATTTTATGCCGCAGGCCAAGAATGAGGTGTGGCTATCGCTTGGGGGGGATGTGGTCACAATTTGAAGACACGCCCCATTTTGAAATCCCAATCAAGGGGGTTTAGGCCGCCTCGGCTATTGGATTACAGCGTGCGTTCGGCGGCAAAACGGGCGGCGGCGACCAATGCCTCGGCAGTACCATTTGAAGAAAATGACCAAGTTTCTGCCAGCGCGGCGGCGGTCTCGGCATGTTGCCGCGCTTCGGCTAGGGATCGGGTGATGGCGTTATGGTTTTCAAGGATGGCTAACGCTTCTTTAAGGTCGCTATCCCCAATTTCACCCTCTTGCAGGCAACGTTGCCAAAACTTGCGTTCTGTTTCGTCCCCATCTTGCCATGCCAAGATCACAGGCAAGGTGATTTTGCCCTCTTTGAAATCATCCCCAACGGCTTTGCCCATATCTTCACTGCTGGCGGCGTAATCCAGCGCGTCATCTGTGATCTGAAAGGCGATGCCTAGCGCCATGCCATAATCACGCATCGCATCCGAAAGCGGTTTATCCGCGCCCCCGACCATGGCGCCGGTTTCGGCGGCAGCGGCAAATAATTCTGCGGTTTTGGCCTCAATAACGCGGAAATAATCAGCTCTGGCGGCGCCGGGGTTTCCTGCTAATAACATTTGCGCGATCTCGCCTTCGGTGATGCGTGCGGCCGCCGCGGATAGACGCCCTAACACCGATATCTCACCTGTTTCCACCATCAGCTCAAAGGCACGGGCAAACAGGAAATCCCCAACCAGAACGCTAGCCTCATTTCCCCAAATTGCACTCGCAGTTTTGTTGCCTCGGCGCATATCCGATTCATCAATCACATCATCATGAAGCAAGGTGGCGGTATGAATAAACTCAACCGATGCCGCTAATCTTGCAGCATTATCCATCTGCTCTTTGTTTGCGCCTGCCAATAATGCGCCGGCAAGGGTCAACATGGGGCGCATTCGCTTTCCCCCTGCGGCGATCAGATGCCCGGCAAGGGTTGGGATCAGATCAATCTCGCTTTGCATCCGCGCCACAATAATAGTGTTGGTGGCCTGCATGGCGTCTTTGGTGATCGTGATCAAAGGCTCAAGCCCAGCCTGAATATCGGCGTGGGGCGCGGAAGGATTAGGTGATGGCATCATAGCAGGGCTCATAATCGCCAAACTTGCTTTTTTAGGGCTTGAAGTCAACACTTTCTGTTCGGGAGTTGCGCTTATTTTTGCTAAGGTGGCGAGGCGATGCTAATTTCTGGGTGAAATGATGAAACAACTGCTCTCCATTACTGACCCGGTGCGCTTAACCTATCTTGAGGCGCTTCTCAAAGGGGCTGGAATTGCCTTTGTCGTCCATGACAGGAATATCTCGGATTTGATGGCTGGTTCAAATACGCTTTTCCCTATGCGGATTATGGTTTCAGGCGATGACGCCAATCAGGCTAAGCGCGTCTTGACCGAAGCAGGGCAATATTATGACGATTGACGCTTTAACTCGCGACCGTTGGTATGATGGCAGCCTTTGGCTTACCCAACCAGCCACGGGGTTTCGCGCCACAAGTGACGCGGTGATGCTGGCGGCCTCTGTTCCTGATGCCGTTAATATCCTTGAACTTGGTGTTGGGGCAGGGGCAGTGATGATGATCTTGGCGCGGCGTCTGATGGGGGCGCGGTTGACGGGGGTTGATCATCACCCAGCAATGTTAGAATTGGCACGACTCAACGCCAAAGAAAACGGCTTTGCGGATAGGGTGACCTTGATTGAGGCTGATGTGACCGCGCCGGATACGGTGATCGGGGGCAATGGGGCATTATGGGATCATGTCGTCATGAACCCTCCTTTTAATGATCCAGCCTCAAGCCTGTCACCGGGGCAACAACGCCGGCAATCCATGGCTTCGGATTATGCCTTTCCGTGGATTGGCTGTGCGGCTCGTGTGCTTAGCCGCCGCGGCGGTTTGACGATGATTGGCAGGGCAGATCAACTGGATCAGATTCTGGCGGCATTAGCCGCGCATGATATGGGTGAGGCGGTGATCAGGCCGGTTCATTCGCTGGCGGATCGTCCGGCGCATCGTGTGCTTGTTCGCTCTAGAAAAGGCATGGCAGGGGCGTTGACCTTGCTTCCGCCCTTAGTCATGGATAGCGCGGAATATGCCAGTCTTGCCCATGGCAAAAGGATTGCCTTGACGCAACCGGGACGCAAATATGCCGCGCCCCAAAAGGCCAAATCCTAACCCCCTGATGTCTTGCCAAGCGCACGGACAAAAGGTATGCATAAAGGGTTATGGCAAATCTTCTTTCATCACTTTTTGGGTCAAAGCAACCTGTTGTTCCGGTGATACCTCTTAATGGATTGATCATGGCGTCATCAGGTGGGTTTCGGCGCAGTGGCCTAAATCTGCTTGGGTTATCGCGCTTATTGGATCAGGCCTTTACCACAAAACGCGCTTGTGCGGTGGCTTTGCTGATCAATTCCCCGGGGGGATCGCCTGTACAATCCGCAATGATCGCTAGCCGTATTCGTGATCTGGCGCGGAAAAATGATCTCCCTGTATTGAGTTTTGTTGAGGATGTGGCGGCCTCAGGCGGCTATTGGCTGGCCTGTGCAGGGGATAAGATTATCGCCAATCCTGCCTCAATCATTGGGTCTATTGGCGTGGTTTCGGCAGGCTTTGGGTTTCATCAGGCGATAGCAAAACTTGGCATAGATCGGCGCGTTTATACGGCAGGGGAAAGCAAAGCCATGCTTGATCCGTTCCTGCCTGAAAAGGATGAGGATATCGCGCATCTCAAAACCCTGCAAAAAGAGATTCATGATCAGTTCATTGCCATGGTCAAGGCGCGGCGCGGAACACGGCTTAACGCATCAGATAAGGATCTGTTTTCTGGCGCCTTTTGGACAGGGCAAAAAGCCTTGGAATTGGGCTTGGTGGATCGCTTAGGCGATATTCGGCCGGTGCTTCAAGAACAATTTGGGGACAAGGTGAATATTCGTCTCATGAGCTTCAAGAAATCTTTATTTGGTCTCAAATCGGGGCAAATGGGGATTGACCGGTCTGACCAGATGGTTGACGCGGCGTTACTGAAATTAGAAGAACGGCTAGAAAGGATGCGATACGGGCTCTGATGTGGGGATTACTTAGTATTCAAAAACTGCTCCTTTTGGCAGTGATTATTGGTGGGGTTTGGATGGCGTTTCGGATTATGGATCGCCGCCAGAAATCAAATGACGATGACGCTTCGCCCAAAAAATCACGCAAACAACAAGCCAAGCCATTAGACATGGTATCATGCTCATCTTGTGGGGCATGGGTTTCTATGCCATGCGAGCGTCCTGACTGCCCTATCGAATAAAGGCAAATATTCGCGTAACTGGGCAAGAAAAGGCCGGATTCTGGCATTGATCCTGAGACCGCTTTCTACTATGTTGCGCCTAGCGATATGAGGATCCATGCTATGCCTAGCTCCGCCCCAAGTTTTCAGCAACTCATTCTGGGATTACAGCAATATTGGGCAAGCCAAGGATGTGTCATTCTTCAGCCTTATGACATGGAGGTAGGCGCCGGAACCTTTCATCCTGCGACAACCCTTCGCGCCTTAGGCCCTGATGAGGTTTGGCGTGCCGCTTATGTGCAACCGTCACGGCGCCCGACCGATGGCCGTTATGGGGATAACCCCAATCGGCTTCAACATTATTATCAGTTTCAAGTCATCTTGAAACCTTCACCAGCGAACAGCCAAGACTTGTATCTCAATTCGCTCAAGGCTATTGGCCTTGATCCGATGATGCATGATATCCGCTTTGTTGAGGATGATTGGGAATCCCCGACTCTTGGCGCGGCTGGCCTCGGCTGGGAGGTATGGTGCGATGGCATGGAGGTGACGCAGTTCACTTATTTTCAGCAAGTCGGCGGCATAGATTGTTCGCCTGTTCCGGTAGAATTGACCTATGGCCTTGAGCGGTTGGCGATGTTTATTCAGGGTGTTGATAATGTCTATGACCTGGATTGGGATGGTGTGCCTAAGGATGAGGGCGGCAAAATTTATGGTGATATCTTTCATCAGGCTGAACGCGAGTTTTCACATTACAATTTTGAACGCGCGAACACGGATATCCTGTTCCGTCATTTTGACGAAGCCGAAGCCGAATGCCAAGCCTTGCTTTCAGGGGGGTCGGCCTTGCCTTTGCCAGCCTATGACCAATGCATGAAAGCCAGCCATGTGTTTAACCTGCTTGATGCGCGCGGGGTCATCTCAGTAGCCGAAAGGCAACGCTTTATTGGCCGGGTGCGTGCCCTTGCTGTGGGATGTTGTGAAGCATGGGTCGCCAGCGCAAAGGATAACGCCAATGGCTGAATTGTTTGTAGAGTTTTTTGGCGAAGAAATCCCTGCGCGGATGCAAAGCCGAGCAGAACAGCATTTATCAAATGCCTTAGCCAAAGCCTTAGAAGATCATCAGCTAGGCGGGGCTTTGATCCGCTCTTGGTCAGGTCCACGCCGATTGGCGGTGGCCTTTGGTGATGTTACGGCAGAACAATCTGCCCAGACAATCGAAAAGCGCGGCCCAAGGGTTGGTGCCCCGGATCAGGCGTTAGAAGGGTTTTTGTCTTCTGCTGGGGTCACCCGTGATCAGCTTGAAACACGCGAGACGCCCAAAGGCGCGTTTTATTTCGCTATGATAGAGCAACCGGGTCGGCAAACCGCTGATATTTTGCCTGATGTTATCAACACGATCATTGCCCAGTTTCCTTGGGCAAAAAGCCAGCGTTGGGCTAAGACACAGGCCAGTTGGGTGCGCCCACTTCAACGCATCAATGTTCTCTTGGATGGTAAGCCGGTGAAAGGGTATTGTGACCTTGGCGGCGGCGAGGGGATCACCTATGGCGAGGTCAGCCATGGGCACCGTTTTCTTTCCCCAGACGATATCCCCCTTAACCGCGATCATCAGGTTGCGGATAACTATGATGCCACGCTGGCAAAGCATTTTGTCATGGCGCATCGGGGGGATAGGCAGGCAGAGATTCTTCGCCAGATAGATAGCCTTGCCACAGCATCGGGGTATCACATTGTCGAGGACGAAGGGCTTCTTCAAGAAGTCACAGGATTAGTGGAATGGCCGCACGCGGTTATGGGGCAAATTGACAGTGATTTTATGACTTTGCCGCGTGATATTCTGGTTTTGACCATGCGTAGCCATCAGAAATATTTTGCCTTAACTGACGCGTCAGGTGAATTGGCGCCTGCCTTTATCACCATTAGCAATATGGCGGCGGATCAGGTGCGTGATGACATGATCCGCATCGGCAATGAGAGGGTATTGCGTGCGCGGTTAAGTGATGCCAGATTTTTATGGGATCAAGATCGCGCCCTTAACCTTAACACCCATGCAAATAAACTCTCTGGCATGGCCTATTTTGATGGTCTTGGTAGCGTCCAAGATCGGGTTGATCGGATTGTTAATATGGCGGCGCAAGTATCAGATCAAATCCCCACCTTGGCATCAGCCGATATCGCAACCGCCGCCAGCCTATGTAAGGCGGATTTGGTCACAGGCACGGTTGGTGAGTTTCCCGAATTGCAGGGCATCATGGGCGGCCATTTGGCCCATGCTGAAGGGTTGGGTGAGGGGGTATCCACCGCCATTTCAGAACATTACAAACCCGTTGGCTCAGGCGATCAGATTCCATCTAGCCCTATGGGGCAGGCACTCGCCCTTGCGGATAAATTGGATATGCTGACCAGCTTTTTTGCCCTAGGTAAAAAACCATCAGGATCAGGTGATCCTTTCGGTTTGCGGCGCGCAGCATTAGGCGTGATCCGTATTCTGGATGAGGCAGACATCGCCATTGATCTGATGCCGCTTTTAGGAAAAGCCAAAGATGAGCTGGTCTCATTTCTGGTTGATCGGCTTCATGTGTATTGCCGGGATAAAGGCATCCGGTATGATATCGTTCGCGCGGTGATAAAAACCGACCAGCCTAATCATCACGAGCGGTTTGATATTCTGGCGCAAATCAGACGCCTTGAGGAAACTAGCCGCTTTCTTGATAGTGATGAAGGCAAAGCCCTGATATCGGGATGGCGGCGCGTCAATAGTATCCTTGAAAGCGAGCGGAGCAAATCCAAAACCCTAACGGTTGATGCGGTCAATGCTTCACATTTTGCTGACCCAACTGAAGCGGCACTCTATGATGCCGCCACCACCCTAGATGCGGCCAGCGCGGCCGATGATCACACGCGGTTGGTCGCCATGGCCAATATGACAGGGCCTATTCATGCCTTTTTTGAGGCGGTGAAGGTGAATGATGATGATCCGATGATCCGACAAAACCGCCTGAACCTTCTGGCAGGAATTGATCAGGCAATGCTGGATTTTGCCGATTTTAAGGTCATTGAAGGCTAACCGCTTGGCTTGACGCAAGATAATGAGGAATGGCGATGTTGAAATGGGTTTATAGTTTTGGGCAAAGCTTGACCGAAGGGTCGGCCAGTGACCGCAATCTGTTGGGCGGCAAAGGGGCTAATCTGGCTGAGATGAGCAGCATAGGCCTGCCTGTTCCGCCGGGCTTTACCTTGTCCACAGAGGTGTGTACATGGTTTTATGATAACGGGCGCAGTTATCCCAATGAATTAAAAGATCAGGTCAATGCCGCGATATCACGGCTAGAACAAGAAACCGGAATGGGTTTCGCTAATCCAAACAATCCGCTGTTGTTGTCTGTCCGTTCTGGTGCGCGCGCCTCTATGCCGGGGATGATGGACACGGTGTTAAATCTTGGGCTTAATCGCGCCACCACCGAAGGCTTGGCTAAGCGGTCTGGGGAAAAGCGCTTTGCATGGGATTCGTTTCGTCGCTTTATCCAGATGTATAGCGATGTTGTGATGGATGTTGATCACGGTCTTTTTGAGGACGCACTCGAAGATATGAAAGCGGCGCGGGGATGCGTTGAGGATACCGACCTTAGCGGCGATGATTTTGAAACTCTGGTAGAGCAATATCTGGCCATTGTCCAAGAAGAAAGTGGTACGGCTTTCCCCGAGGACCCCTTTGAGCAGTTATGGGGGGCGATAGGCGCTGTTTTCGGCAGTTGGATGAATGCCCGTGCCATGACCTACCGGCGCCTTAACAACATTCCTGCCGAATGGGGGACAGCGGTAAATATTCAGGCCATGGTATTTGGCAATATGGGTAATGATTGCGCCACGGGTGTGGCGTTTACGCGCAATCCATCTAATGGCGAGAATGTGTTTTATGGTGAGTTTCTGATCAATGCCCAAGGTGAGGATGTGGTTGCTGGCATCCGCACTCCGCGCAATCTGACCAAGCGTGAGAGAGAGGAAAGTGGTTCTGATCAGCTTTCGATGGAAGAAGCCATGCCAGAGGTGTTCGCACAGCTTTGCGAAGTTCGGCAAAAATTAGAAACCCATTACCGCGATATGCAGGACATAGAGTTCACCATCCAACAGGATAAGCTCTATATGCTTCAGACCCGATCTGGAAAACGCACAGCAGAGGCCGCGTTGCGTATGGCGGTGGAAATGGCAGAAGAAGGATTAATTACACGGGATCAGGCTATTTTGCGTGTTGAGGCGTCATCTCTTGATCAGTTGCTGCATCCAACCCTTGATCCAAAGGCAGACAAAACCATGTTCTTGCGAGGGCTTCCAGCCTCTCCTGGGGCAGCATCAGGCAAGGTTGTTTTGACCGCAGACAAAGCCGAAGAAATGGCCTTAGCAGGTCACAATGTCATCTTGGCTCGGGTGGAAACCAGCCCCGAAGATATTCACGGTATGCACGCGGCAACAGGGATACTTACCGCGCGCGGCGGCATGACCAGCCACGCGGCGGTGGTGGCACGCGGCATGGGGCGTCCTTGTGTGTGTGGGGCAGGTGAGATGGTTGTTGATGCTGATGAAGGCGTCATTAAAGTTGGCCCTCATAAGATCAAAGAAGGCGATATCATCACCCTTGATGGCGGTGTTGGTGAGGTCTATTTGGGTGAAGTGGCAACCATCCAACCGCAACTTTCGGGCGTGTTTGGCACTTTGATCGGATGGGCGGATGAAGCGCGGCGCATGAAAATTAGGGCAAATGCCGAAACCCCCCTTGATGCCAAAATGGCACTTGATTTTGGGGCTGAAGGTATTGGTCTAAGCCGGACGGAACATATGTTCTTTGATTCTGATCGCATTGTTGCCATGCGCGAAATGATCATTGCCAATGATACCGAAGGCCGGAAAAAGGCTTTGGATAAGCTGCTACCGATGCAACGGCAGGATTTCATTGCGTTATTTGACATTATGAAAGGTCTGCCGGTGACTATTCGGTTGCTTGACCCCCCTTTGCATGAATTTTTGCCTCACCATCAGGATGATATGGCCGAAGTGGCAAAACAATCTGGGGTAAGTTTGGAAGAGGTGCGTGATCGCTCTCTAAAACTGCGTGAGCTTAACCCCATGCTTGGGCATAGGGGATGCCGTCTTGCCATCACCTATCCAGAGATTTGCGCCATGCAGGCCAGAGCTATCTTTGAGGCAGCGGCGCATGTCACCAAAGAAACTGGTGAAAAAGTTGATGTTGAGGTGATGATTCCTCTTGCCGCAACTAAGCGCGAGCTTGAGATTTGCCGCAAGATTATTGATGATATGGCAGAAACCGTGAAATCAGAAACTGGCCAGCCATTGACTTACATGGTCGGAACTATGGTGGAATTGCCGCGGTCTTCTCTGATCGCGGATGATTTGGCGGTTGAGGCTGAGTTTTTCTCATTCGGAACGAATGATTTAACCCAAACTGCCCTAGGTATTAGCCGTGATGACGCCGGGCAATTTTTGCGTGAATATGCCGATGCTGGGATTTATCCGCGTGATCCCTTTATTACGATTGATGTGGAAGGTGTCGGCGCACTTGTCCAGATGGGCTGTGAAAAAGGCCGCCAGCAACGCCCCGGAATTAAGCTTGGGGTTTGCGGTGAACATGGCGGCGACCCTGATTCCGTGGATTTCTTTGAGGAATGTGGTTTGGATTATGTATCGTGTTCGCCGTATCGGGTACCAGTGGCGCGGCTTTCTGCGGCGCAGGCAACGATCCGCCGCCGTTAGGCCATAAGGCCTGCATAGGCCTAAACACCAAATCGGTTAACAAAAGAAGCCTGTCATGATCCGCATGGCAGGCTTCTTATTAGGTTAAGGCATGGGTTCTGTCTGATGACAGATCAGCCTGAAAGTTATTCTTTGGTAACTTTCTTTGCCTTGCTGCTGGCGCCATTGTCTAGCGTGGCAATATCAATTTTGCGCGGCTTCATGGCTTCGGGGACTTCGCGTTGAAGATCAACATGAAGTAGACCATTTTTCATGCTTGCGCCAACGACTTCAATGAAATCAGCAAGCTGAAATCTACGCTCAAAATTGCGGCCGGCGATACCGCGATAAAGATAGGTGTTGGCCTTATTGGCCTGTTCATCCTGTTTGCCACGAACGATCAACATCTGATCATGGACAGTGACATCAATATCCTCTTCACCAAAACCAGCAACTGCCATGGTAATGCGGTAATTGTTGTTGCCGCTTTTTTCAATGTTGTAAGGCGGCCAGTTGGATTGGCTGTCCAGATTGCTGCCAGCCATCAATGAGTCCACCAGATTAGCCATCCGGTCAAAACCAATAGCGGAACGAAAAACAGGGGTAAGATCAAGTGCGTTCATTATGCATCCTCCTTCAAGCAATGCCTCTGCTCGTCACACGAAATGAGCAGAATAAGTGGTTAAATAGCCATCATCTGTTACTGATGTCATCATGCGACCATCAGAACCTATGACGCTGTTGGTACCATCATGGCTACCAACACAACTTATGTAATAAGCAGATTTATGATTTCAAGAGGAGGGCAAAAACCGGATGAGATTATTTGCTGCCAAGTCCGGCAAAACGCTTGTTAAAGCGAGCCACCTGACCGCCAGCATCAAGGATACGGTGCTGACCTGTCCATGCGGGATGTGATTTTGGATCAATATCCAGACGCAGAACATCACCTTCTTTGCCCATGGTCGAACGGGTTTCGTATTCTGTCCCATCGGTCATCACAACCTTGATCATATGGTAATCTGGGTGGATATCCTTTTTCATCGTCACAATCCTTGTCACAATTTTCACTGTCTTTTTCGTCGGCCATATGCCGATAAGACTTACATCAGATCGGGGTTATAGCCAAATCAGGCTCTGCGCGCAAGTCAAAACTGTGATGCTCCTGCGACCAATTATCTTTTGCCTTTTTTAAGAAAACAGTTCAGATATGCGATTATGTCTGAAGATAAAAATGATAGCACCAAAAAAGGGCGCACAATAAAAGGGCACACAGGGGTCTTAGCATCGGTGCGCATCTTCTGGCCTTGGATCAGACCCCACCGTAAGCAGATCCTTTTGGCTATGCTCTCAATTTTGCTGGTGGCGGTGGCTTTGCTATCGCTTGGCCGCGGCATTGCGCTTTTGGTGGATTCCGGTTTTGGCAATGGTGATAACCACTACCTCAATCAGGCGGTTCTCATCTGTGTTGGCATTACCTTTTTTCTGGCTCTTGGCAGTTATTTGAGAACGGTTCTGATCAATCGGGTTGCTGAACGGGTGATCGCGGATATTCGCAAAGCGATGTATCGGCATATGATGTCTTTATCGACCGCGTGGTTTGAAGAAAAACGAACAGGTGATCTGATCTCAACCTTTTCGACAGACACGACGATGATTCAGTCTATCTTGGCGTCAAGTATGTCCATGGCCGCACGCAACCTCATTCTTTTGCTTGGTGGGCTGATCATGGTGATTTTGACTTCACCAAAATTGACGCTAGTGATACTTGGGGTCGTGCCTTTGGTTGTGATACCATTGGTTGTGGTGGGGCGAATGTTGCGGCGGCAATCGCGCATTGCCCAAGATCGTATTGCTGATCTATCGGTTGAAGTCGAAGAAAGTTTATCCGCGATTGATGATGTTCTTGCCTTTAGTCGGGGTGAGGCCATGATCAAACGCTTTGACGCCGCAGCAGAGGCGAGTTTCACGGCGTCACGCCGGCGGATTTTGTTGCGCGGCATCATGAGCGGAATGGTCATTTTTCTGGTTTTTGGCGCGATTACTTTTATTCTGTGGCTTGGGGGGCTTGATCTCCTCAAAGGCGAGATGAGCGCAGGGGAGTTGTCGGCCTTTGTGTTTTATGCGGCGCTTGTGGCGACTTCGGTAGGGGCGCTTTCTGATATTGGGGGGGAATGGCAAAGATTAGGCGGCGCCGCCGAACGCATTGCGGATTTGCTTACCCAGACCAACCGCCTTGATGAACCCCAAAATCCTATTCCTTTTCCAGCGCCTTCGTCTTCTTCAGGCAAGGATGAGGATTATATCCGTTTTGAAAACTTGCGCTTTAGCTATCCTTCTCGCCAGAATCAGCAATCCTTGGACGGCATTGATCTGACTATCCGGCGAGGTGAGAATATCGCGATTGTTGGTGAGAGTGGGGCAGGAAAAACCACCATACTGAAAATGTTGCTTCGGCTCTATGACCCTGACGAAGGCCGCAGTACGATTGGCAGCGTTAATCTCAGAGAAATGGAAATGGCGGATTTGCGGCGGCATATCGCCGTTGTGCCCCAAATGGCTTCCTTATTTTCATCTTCTGTTTATCAAAACATTAGCTTTGGCTTGCCTGACGCTCCGCGTGAAGCGGTGTATGAGGCAGCTAGAGAGGCTTTTGCCG
>JALRFL010000127.1 GCA_023259875.1 Alphaproteobacteria bacterium | reverse complement strand
GTCGATTTCCCAATAAGAAAGACACAACTCTTTCTTGAAACTATCTATCACGAAGGCGGGCCAGCCCCAGAAACCCCACGTCATCGGGCAGCCATGGTGGCGATTGTCAAAAACCCCTTTGCCGGAAGATATGAGGCCGATTTGCAATCCGCCATGGATCATTTGAAACCCCTAGGGCTGATGATGACAGATCAGCTGATCGCGGCGTTAGGTGGGCTTTCGGGTATTGACGGTTATGGCAAGGCCGGATTAGCAGGCGAGGACGGCGAGCTGGAGCATACCGCGCTCTGGCATGTTCCCGGCGGCTATGCCATGCGCGAACGCCTAGGCGAGGCAAAAGCCATTGTCCCATCCGCGATGAAAGTAGGCGGCCCCGGCTGTCCCATTGATATTCCGCTTGGTCATATTAACGCCGCTTATGTCCGAAGCCATTTTGACGCCATGGAGGTGCGCTTGCCAGATGCACCGCGCCGAGGTGAGATTATGTTCTGTCTTGCTATGACCAAAGGCCCACGGATACATGATCGCATGGGCGGTCTGACCATGGATCAAGTCAAGGGTGAGGATGGGTTGCGCTAATCCCAGCTAGGCGTTGCCTCTAGTCAACAAAGGCGCGTTCAACAACGAACTGCCCGGGTTTACTGTTTGATCCCTCGGTAAACCCTCGCGCCTCAACCAAGGCTTTAACATCCTTGAGCATAGCCATTGAGCCGCAAATCATCACCCGATCTTCTTCTGGATTAAGGGCGGTGATATTCAAACGCTGATAGAGCGTGCCATCTTCTAGCAATGTGGTAATCCGCCCCATGAGCGCGGATTCCTCTTGTGTGGTGCTGGTGACCAGTTCCAGCCGATCTGCCAATTCCCCTACCAGAGGATCAGATTTCGTCTCAGCAACCGTGTTAAGCGAATAGGTCAGCTCATCCTTTTCGCGGCAAGTATGCGTCACAATCAACTGATCAAACTTCTCATACGCCTCAGGGTCGCGGATCAGCGAGGCAAAGGGCGCAAAACCCGTGCCTGTGGAAATCATCCACAACCGCTTGCCCGGCAAAAGCGCATCTAGCACCAGTGTGCCGGTTGGCTTTTTCCGAAACCACACGCAATCCCCGGGCTGAATTTTCTGAAGATGTTCGGTCAGTGGCCCCCCCGGAACTTTGATGGAATAAAACTCCAGCGTGTCATCCCATGATGGGCTAGCAATAGAATACGCGCGCCATACCGGTTTTTCCCCCGGCAGACCAATCATCACAAACTCACCCGAACGAAAGCGAAAACTGGCTGGCCGAGTGAGCCTGAAGCGAAACAGCCGATCGGTGTAATGTTCTACCTCAGTCACGGTTTCTGCAAACGCGGAATCGGGGCAAGGAAAAGTCTGATCAAGCGACGGCTGATCTGGCGTTGCCATAACCTTTGTCATGACGGTCTCCATGAAATCAAAACGATATTCTCACCGTGGGTGAGCGTTATAATTGAAATTGTTTGTACACGAACAATCTCAATGGGGCAAGTCTGGAAAAATCACCCTGGCATTACGATATTTGGCGTTGCGATATCGGGGTTATACGATCCATGCTACATTCCCCCTTTTGGCAATCCCGCTTGGGGCAATATGTTTAGGGCAATACCTTTGGGTAATAAAGAAGGGGCAAAAATGCCCCTTCTTGTCTTGAGATAGAGTTTGCCTTAGATGACTTCAATCTGATAGCCAATCGCGTCAGGGCCACCCAACAGATCATCCAGATAGCTGAGATCGGTGAGGATACCATCGGAATTGACAATATTCGCAATTGCCGCCTCGTCACCACCTAGAGCCTCAACAATCTGGTCACGATCCAATGGATCAGCAAAATTGATCGTCACAACCGGGATTGAGATACGGCCACCACTAAAGAAGACACTGTCTTCAAAATGGAGAGTTAGGCCGTTCAATCCTACATTGCCGCTAGTATCCACATCAAAGTTGAGGCCAACCAGCAATTGATCATCACTAAGATCACTGGCCGTTCCACCATTCAGATAACTAAGGAAGCTATCCATATCTGAAATGGCAGAGGTCTCAGCATTGTTTGCCAGTTCAAAGACAAAGCTTTCATGACCGCGGTTGAAGTTGGTGATGGTATCACCACCATCTGTGGCGGTCTGATCACCAATGCGATAGATCACCTGATCACGGTCATTACCATCAGCGTCATGACCCAAGTCGATCGTATCATCACCAAGACCACCAATGATCACATCGTTCCGGTTACCATCAGAAATGGTATCTGAACCGTCACCGGCGGACACCTTAGAGGCGACATCCGCTTGCGCGGCAATCGTATTGTCATTGCTCTCGGTGCCGGTTTCAGGGTTGACTTCCGCTCTTGGAACAACCAGACCAAAGACTTCCCTCACCTCATTCTCGAAAATAGGCTTGTCACCGGCCTGATCTTGATAGACACGGGCAACACCGATTTGTTCACCCCGATCACTTTCAGAAATGGTGTAGGTCGTGCCTGAACCAATGCTGGTGAAAGGGGCATCAACATAGAACCAGCGCCATTCCGCCGTCCCTTTGAGCCCATCAGGGTCTTCAGTGACAAGCGTGGCGGTTAGCGTAACACCAACATTATACGCGTCAGGATCTGCCGCATTTGAGGTGATCGTAATTTCCGCCGGGCCTTCATCGACATTGCCAACATTGACGGTGATAGTAGTTTCCGCGTTATTGGTGCCGTCTGTCGCCGTTACGGTGAGAGTATAAGTCTTGTCAGCTGACAGAGTTTCATAATCAAGGCCTTTCTTGAGGATAATCTCGCCATTGTTGTTAATCTCAAAGACGTCATTATCATCCCCTGCGGTAATGTCATAAGTCACAGGAGCTTGAGAATCAGCATCAAAATCTGATGCCTGCACCTGACCAACCACACTATCCAACGCAAGGCTTTCGGCAACGCTAAAGCTGTATCCATCCGGCTGAGTAAAGGCAAACGGATCATCCGCACCAGTGATGGTGATGGTAATATCCGTTGTATATTCTGTGCCATCCTCTAACGTGTAGACCAGCGTGAAGGTTTCC
>JALRFL010000113.1 GCA_023259875.1 Alphaproteobacteria bacterium | reverse complement strand
GTTAGCCCTGATTAGTGATACGGGCATGAGGCTATCAGAAGCCTGCGGCCTACTCTCTTCTGATATTGTTCTGGATACGGATATTCCTCACATCAACCTGACAGAGTATCCATGGCGGAGGCTGAAGACTTCCTCAAGCACCAGATCTGTTCCCTTAGTAGGTGCATCCCTATGGGCAGCAGAGCAGATCAAGGCTCAGGAGACAGAGTTTGCCTTCCCCAAATACTGCAACTCAGATAAGTGCAACGCCAACTCTGCCAGTGCAGCCCTCAACAAGTGGCTTAAGCCAAGACTGCCAGAGGGATGTGTCATCCACTCCTTCCGACATAGCCTCAGAGATCGTCTCAGAGCGGTTGAATGCCCCTCTGACATTGTTGATGCCATAGGTGGTTGGACAATCAAAGCCATAGGCCAACGCTATGGCAAAGGCTATGATCTAAACGTCAAAGCAAAGTGAATGAACAAAATTATCGCAATACGATATTAATTTACTATGATATTATTAGTTAATGAAGAACAGGATTTTTGATTTCATCATAATTGGTGCAGGTTCAGCAGGCTGCGTGCTTGCCAATGAATTGAGCGCCGATAACTCTTGCAAAGTGCTTATTCTTGAGGCAGGGCCGATGGATCGCAGTTTGTTTATTCATATGCCAGCAGGGGTTTATCGCGTTTTTAGAGATCCCGCACTAAACTGGAATTACTTTACTTCAAATGAAGACGGGCTTTGTGGTCGGTCGATTTACACCCCAAGAGGACGGGTTGTCGGCGGATCATCCTCCATTAATTCAATGGTTTATATGCGTGGTCATCGCCTAGACTATAATGGTTGGGCCAAGGAGTTCAACTTGCCAGAATGGGGCTTCAATAATTGTCTACCTTACTTTATAGCAGGTGAGCGGTATCAGGGTGAAGCTACCGAATGGCGGGGCAAAACTGGCAGGCTTGGGGTAAAACAGGCAAATTACCCTGACCCACTTTATGATGCCTTTCTTGCCGCAGGACTGGAATCCGGGCAGGGGCGATCTGATGATCTTAATGGTGCTAATCCTGAAGGCCTAGCTCGGCTTGATTGCACGGCGATGAATGGCAAAAGATGCAGCGCTGCCACTGCGCATCTAAAACCTGCCCTTGCACGAGAAAATCTCACCCTTTTACCTTTTGCTGAAACGCAGCAGATTATCCTTAATGGCAATAAAGCCCAAGGGGTGGTGTTTACCCATCGTGGGGAGCGGATTACGGCCTTTGCTGAGCGAGAAGTGATCTTATGTGGAGGAGCGATCAATTCACCAAAGCTACTTATGCTATCTGGCATTGGGCCAGAACAACATCTAAAGGAATGTAACATCACGCCCCGGATGCATCTGCCCGGTGTGGGTCAGAATTTGCAGGATCATGCCAAAATCAGATTGCAATTTGCTTCAAAAAAGCGACTTCCCTTTCATTCGATCAACAACCCCTTCAATAAATTAAAGGCCGGTATCAACTGGATGCTAACTGGCGGCGGCATGGCAGGATCAAACATTTGGGAGGCTGGTGGCCTGATCCGAAGCAATGAGGATGTCAGTCATCCTAACCTGCAATACCACTTTGGTCCCCTTGGATTCACCATGTCGAATGGAAAGATAAAAGTAGAGCAAGCGTTTTCCCTCAATGTCGATCAGATGCGACCAAAAAGCACTGGTGAAATTCGGTTAAACCCATCTGATCCTCAATCCAGCCCAATGATCAATTTCAGATATATGCATGATCCCTATGATCTAAAAGAGATGGTGGAAGCGGTATCTATGGCAAGAGACCTTGTTTCGCAACAAGCCTTTGATGAGTTCAGAGGCGTCGAAATGAAGCCGGGAAGTCAATACCAGTCTGTTGAAGATATTGAAGGAATGTTGCGGGCTAATATTGAAACGGCATATCATCCCAGTTGCACCTGCCGCATGGGATATGATGATAACGCGGTAACCGATAGTGCGTTCAGAGTACACGGAATTGAGGGTTTAAGGGTTGTTGATGCGGCTGCCATGCCTAAAATCGTCAGTGCCAATTTGAACGCACCAGTTCAGATGATGGCGGCAAGAGCGGCAGATTTCATCCTTAGTCGGCCACAATTAGACCCCCTTAAGATTGAATATGAAATAGGGGTTCAGGGGAGTTAAATAATAGCAAGACACTACAACTTCAAATTTCTGGTATCAAAGCTTATTAAGTAGTTCTTCTTTCTTTTGTTTATACTCTTTTTCTGTAATCAGTCCTGAGTCCGACAGGTCCTTTAGATCTTTCAATTTAGTAATCAGGCCGTCTTCGTCTCTATCAGTATTTAGATTTTGTTGATTTAAGCTCTCAACAGCCTGTTCTTTAGATTTTGAACTAGACGAAACAATGATAACAACAATTACAGCGGCTACTATCGCAATAATAATTATAAGCAATACGATCCACTGCCAAATTCCAAAAGCACCAGAATGACTCATCATTATTATTCACACCTATCTGTTCCAGAACATTAATCGTTTGGAAACAGTCACTTGAGCCTCGAAACTCGGACCTTGACAAGTGAAATTGGAGCGGGTAACGAGGTGTTCGAAGCCTACACACAGCACCATTTCTCTGATGTAACCTAGCACATCATATCTCTATTCTCTAATGGCTTGATAACAGAGTTTGTGAAAGTTGAACACGAGATGTTCGCTTTCGTTAGGTAAGCTGTCATCAATTAAATACCGACCTGAGCCAAAGCCAATGGAATGCAGCCCTTTTTGGTTGGTTTCATTAAGCATAATATCTTCGGGGCCAAGTTGAGTGTTCATCCAGTCTATTGCCGCTTTCGTCACATCAGGCACTGGCCGGCCTCTTGGCACATAATAGCTAAAGCGAAGTAAGGATTTTTCTGGTGCTAGTGGAATCATAATAAATACGCCGACCATATCGGTATAGGGGAAGGAATAGAATGTGGTATTTGGCCATAGCCCGATATTAAAAAAGGAATCGGTCTGCCATGTTGCGCCGTCAAGTGGCAATCCATAAGCATGTGTAACATTGTTGTTTGGTGGCCCAATATAAGTCCAATAATTTTGATAGGCGGTTAGCCTATAACCTTTGAAATCAATCAACGCCGCGAGGTCTTTGTGAACCGGGCCGCTGAGATCAAAATGATAGCCTTCAATAGAGTTTTCCTGAATGACTTTCCAATTCGCATTAACGATCACATCGGTTTCTTCGGCTAATTCAACATCATCCATATCAGGCAAATATGTGCGCATTTCTGCTTCTGCGCCTGCCATCATTTCGGAAATAGCGCCTGCATCATCATCCAGCGTAATAAAAACCCAACCGGCAAATATTTCTAGCCTTACTTTGCGAAGGCTGTGATCTTTTTTGCTAAAGTTATCCAGATGTTCAGTCCGTGGGGCGGCGCGCAAATCACCATTTAAGCTGTAACACCAAGAATGATATGGGCAACGTAACATACCATTAACCTTGCCGCGCCGTTCGTTCATCAGGCGGTTGCCGCGATGACGACAGACGTTGTGCCAAGCATAGATATTTCCGTCTTTTTCTGTGGTGATGACAACACTTTGTTCAAATACATCTTGAACAACATAAGAGCCGGGCTCTTTAAATTCGTTAATATGGCCAACGAAATGCCAGCAATTCATAAAGATGTGGGTTTTTTCTTGTTCAAAAATATCAGGGTCATAGAAAAATGGCGCTGGAAGGGACTGGCCATTAACCGGATCGCTATAATCCCATTTCAGGTCTTTATGGCTCATTGAATTCTGAAAATTGCCCATGATAGCCCCTCCTTACATCATCTTATGTTATCGGCGATAGTATAAAGAGAGAAGCATAACACATAATGTTATATTCGTTAAAAATTGAACATGACATTGTTTATCGGATAAAAAGGGAAGGGCTAAAAGATAGGCAAAGGGTTTGGCTAAGGAATGATCTGTGTGCCAAGACTAAGTGGGTAAGAAAAAAGAGTCTATGCTCAAATCCCTGCTTCAAATTGCAAAGCAGATAAAAAGTATCTGATCATAAAAAATATAGTATAATCACATTTGAGATCTAAAGGAGGATATTATGCTAAACGTGAAGAAAATCACTCCTGCTCTAGGGGCAATCATTGACGGTATAGATTTCTCAAGACCAATAGATGGGCAAACCCACCATCAGATTTATGACGCTCTCTTAGAGCATCAGGTGATCTTTTTTCGCGGCACAGAGATATCCCCTGCCGCGCATCTCGATTTTGCTAGGCAATTTGGTCAAATTGATGAACCGCATCCGATTTATCCACATGTTGATGGTTTTGAGAATATTGTGAAACTTGAAAACAACGCGGATACACCGCCTGATACGAATTCATGGCATACTGATCTCACCTTTAAACGAGAACAACCTTTTGCCTCTGTTCTTGTTGCCAGAGTTGTGCCAGAGGTCGGAGGTGATACCCTTTGGGCCAGCACAAGCGCCGCCTATGAGAGGTTGCCTGAAAACATGAAAGCATATCTGAGCGATCTTGACGCCATTCATGATATGGGTGATTTCAGAAACAATTTTTCTGTTGATTGCGATGGTGATACTGGCGCGCGCAAATTGAACGATGCGGTGGGACGCTTTGGCCATAATATTCGGCCACTGATTGACCAGCATCCTGTTAACGGTAAAACTTTCCTGAACTTCAACGAGGCCTTTGTTAATCACATTGTCGGC
Source organism: Alphaproteobacteria bacterium (assembly GCA_023259875.1). Classification (GTDB taxonomy): domain Bacteria; phylum Pseudomonadota; class Alphaproteobacteria; order Puniceispirillales; family UBA1172; genus UBA12202. The sequence continues at coordinate 360 of JALRFL010000113.1, read as the reverse complement.
CTGACCACCAATGAATCCAATGCGCTTAAGACATGGCTTGCCAATCATATGAACAGGCCAGAAATACAGATGCGATGGAAATGGCAGGCTGGTGATATCGCCATGTGGGATAACAGAATCACCATGCATTATGCCGTCGCTGATTATTTGCCAGCCTATCGGTGCATGAACCGCATCACGGTCATATCTGATCAACGCGCAACCTCATCAAAGGTCGCATGACGCTTTACGTTGTTAGTTGAAAGCGCGCATCACCAATCAAGAGCTAAGCGAAAAGGTCAACCTTTCACCAACACCATGCTTGCGGCGCGTTAAGATGCTCGAAAGTGCTGGCGTTATCAAAGGGTATAGCGCAATTGT
>JALRFL010000103.1 GCA_023259875.1 Alphaproteobacteria bacterium | reverse complement strand
AAATGAACTACAATTGGAAAAATTGGAAAAGGTTTATTATGGCCTCTTCCTTCCTTGCTATGGGATTAATCGGATGTGAAAAAGAATATTCCGAGCAAGATTTTTTAAAAGATCAAGCTGATTTGGCTGCACAAAATGCTTTCCCCGGCTTCGGCCCTCGCACCAAGCAGAATATACATGGTAGCATCACCGCCATCATCAAGGATCATATTTGCGCCCTTACCATCAGGCCACTGAAAGATCTGATCAACAAAATTCCAATAATCAGCCAGCGTTTCCCCCTTAAACGCATAAACAGGGATACCGCTTTCAGCGATAGCTGCAGCGGCCTGATCTTGGGTGGAATAAATGTTACACGAAGACCAACGGATATCCGCGCCAAGGTCAGCCAGCGTTTCAATCAGCACCGCGGTTTGGATGGTCATATGCAGACATCCCGCAATTCTTGCCCCTTTGAGAGGTTTGGATTTGCCAAACTCATCCCGAAGCGCCATCAATCCCGGCATTTCGGTTTGGGCAATTTCAATTTCCTTGCGCCCCCAATCAGCAAGGGACATATCTGCTACATAGTAATCTTGTGTCATGATCTCATCCTATCAAAATCCACGCTTTTCTTAGCAAAGGCTAGTGATTTTTGCAATCCAGAATGGGTTAAGTCTTGCTTAGGGGATTCGCCCCAACCCATGCCAAAGCGCCCATCATGTGCAGGCAGTTAGTTTGTCAGTTTCTGATGCGATAGCCTGATATCATAGGATTTGCCGCGCAAATATTCCGCGACATATTCCGCCGCAAAGACTGAGCGATGCCGCCCACCCGTACAGCCAAAGCCTATCCGGCATTGTGGCCGACCATCTTTCTGATAAAGCGGCAAGATCACATCTAACTGCTTTTTCAGATGCTCCATAAACGCATCAAACGCTGGATCAAGACAGATGAAATCTTGCACCTCTTGGTCGCGGCCTGTGGCCTCTGCCAGATGCGCTGACCAATGCGGATTGACCAAAAACCGCATATCAAAGACCAAATCTACCTCATCAGGCAGACCATCCCGATAAGAAAAGCTCTTGATCTCAATGGGCATGAGTTCATGGATATCAGCGCCGATTTCCTGCAGCAGCCGACGCCGGAAATCTGCTGGAACAGAACCTGTGGTATCAATAACAAGATCCGCTTTGGCATCAATGCTTTTCATGCGTTCGCTATCACGCGAAATGGCGGATGCTAGGTCTGCAATCCCCTCAATCCTTGTCAAGGGATGGTGCCGCCGCGCGGCGTTAAACCGGCGGATTAATTCCGCTTCGCTCGTGGTTAAAAAAATCAACATGACCTGATCACCAAGCCGCCGCCGAATATCACTCATCAACGCCAAAAGGCTATCGGCGGTAAACCCAGAGGTTCGGGCATCAATAGATACCACCAGATGCCGGCCATTCGCCTCAACCTCACGCGAGATCAGTTGATCAAAGAGGAAAAGAGGGAGGTTATCAACAGCCGTATATCCAGCGTCTTCTAAAAAATGTGAGGCCGTGGATAGCCCTGATCCTGACAACCCACAAATCACCACCAGTTTTTTGCTTGGGGGTTTTGCCGCCAATTTTGCATCCGTTTGATGTTTTATATTTTGAATTGAGGCCATGTTATCTATCCGCAAGGAATTATGACACACTATCCTTATCTTCGCCATGCGAAAGCGGCAAGACCAGACGCAACTCTGCGCCAATGACTTTATCAGCGTCATTTTTTCGGTTGCTTGCCATCATGCTGCCCCCATGCGCCTCTGCGATTTTCAGCGATATCGAAAGCCCTAGCCCAGAATGTTGTCCAAAACCTTCACCTGACGGCCTTTCAGAATAAAACCGATCAAAAATAGCCGCTAATTTTGACTCGGGAATGCCAACCCCTTCATCGCTGACCGATAGTACCGCTTGACGTCCTTCTACTGAGACAGAAAACACAATATGCCCCCCGGGGGCACTAAAACTTGCGGCGTTGGAAAGCAAGTTATCCATGATCTGAACAATGCGATCCACCGCAACACGGACAAACACAGGCTTTTCCTTTAACGCTAAATCGAGATGCAGGTGATCATGGGATAACCGCCTTGCTTCAACAAAGCCTTGGGTCAATTCGTTAAGGTCAACCGTTTCATATTTTGCCTCAGACAAGTCACGGTCAATGCGGCTGGCGGCAGAAATATCGCTGATCAGGCGATCCAAGCGAATCACATCTAATTTGATGACTTCTAACAGCCGCTTTTGCTGATCTGGCGTCTTGACCCGATCAAAGGTTTCCACCGCGCTTCGCAATGAGGTTAGTGGATTTTTAATCTCATGCGCAACATCGGCGGCAAATCCGGCCGTTGCCACCGCACGGTCTTGGAGGTCTTGGGTCATCAGCGTGATATCACGCGCTAATTCCCCAATCTCATCATTGCGCTTAACCAGTTGCGGCAAAGTGATCTGTTTTGTGTTTGACAGCCGGACTTCATCAGCCGCCCGTGCCAGTTGGGCAATCGGTCTCGTGATAGACCGAGATAAAAAATAACCGATCAAAATTGTGACCACTAACACCCCAAGCGATACTTGGAAAAAGGAATACCGCACAGCGGCCACATCCTGTTCAATTTGATCCCCTGACGCGGTTAGCAACAAAGCGCCGCGCACGACGCGCAGATTGCGAATTGGCACCGCTACCCCAAGGATCACCTGACCATTTCGGTCACGGCCGATAAATTGTTTTGCGTCCCCTGCCAGTGCTTGTTCAACCCCAAGATAGTCTTTGGCAAAAGGGGATTGGGTTTCTCGCCATGAGGGATAATCCTCTTTGCTTGACAAGCTAGAGGCTATTCCATCCACCACATCTTTAACCCAACCGCCCACGCGATTGAACACGCCTTTGTTAGACCGCGGCGTTTCGGTGGTGATAATACTGCGCGGCGCGGCAAGGCCAATCGCGCTCACACTGTCCAAAAGCAAGGTCCCATCAGGTTGAAACACCCTTATGCGTGCATCAGGAATGCTGGTAATTAATTGCGCCGCCTGTTGCATCGTTTCGCTTGATATCTCGCGCCGCGCTAATTGCGAATATCCGGCGTCTGCCCAGCCTATTGTCTGCGCCAAAGTCTCGCCCTGACGCTGCAGAGCCATCAATTCGGCCGAAAACACCGTTTCACGATATTGATCAACATAAAACAATCCGATCAGAAACGCGCCCACCGGAAAAATGGCTACCGCAATAATGCGGAAGCCAAGGGAAAAAAAGAAAAAGCGATGGCGTTTGCTATTGCTCAAGATATTTATAGCCTACCCCGTAAAGGGTCTCAATTTGATCAAAAGTGGGATCACTTTCACGAAACTTGCGGCGCAGTCTTTTGATATGGCTATCAATGGTGCGGTCATCCAAATAGACATTTTCGCCATAAGCCGCATCTAGCAACTGATCCCTGTTCTTAACAATTCCCGGGCGGCGCACCAGGGCAGATAAGATCAAAAACTCTGTCACCGTCAGTTTGACATCCTTGCCTTTCCATTTGCAGGAATGCCGATCAGGATCAAGGGTCATATCCCCAAGCACTACCATTTGATCACTTGTGCTCGTCACTGATTGATCAGCCCGGCGCAGGATCGCTCGCACCCTTTCTAGCAACAGCCGTTGAGAAAACGGCTTGGTGATATAATCATCTGCCCCCATGCGAAGCCCCAAGGCTTCATCAAGTTCGTCATCTTTACTGGTCAGAAAGATCACTGGCATCGCGCTGGTTGTGCGAATTTTTTGCAACAGTTCCATGCCATCCATGCGTGGCATTTTTATATCTAGGATCGCCAAATCAGGTGGCCGCCTTTTGAGACCAATCAACCCTTGTTCCCCATCGGAATAGGTATCCACCTCATATCCCTCGGCCTCAAGCAAAAGCGAGACCGAAGCGATAATATTCTGGTCATCATCTACTAGCGCAATTCTTGATCCCATGCTTTTATCCTCCTTGACAATCTATCTATATTAAACCACTTGGAATAATGATGCTACACCGAAGGCTGGGGCGTCACTTTGTTCAGATCATGGCGAAAAGAGGCAATCACAGGATATGGCAACATGACCGAAACATCAAAACCCGAACTCATTGCCATAGGCCGCGAGGTCATGTTACGGATAGGCAAGGCCAGCCTTGCCACGCTTGATCACCATTCCGGTGCCCCATATGCCAGTTTAGTTCTGATGGCAATGTCTGCGGAAGCCATGCCCTTGATGATGATTTCTGATCTGGCAGATCATACCCAGAACCTCAAAATTGACGCCCGCGCGGCCTTAATGCTGGATGGCACGAACAGCTCAGATGATGGCAAGGGTGCATTAACTGGTGCGCGGCTGACCATTCAGGGCGTGATCGAAAGAGATGACCGCGAAGAGAGCCTCAAACGGTTTCTGGCTCGCCATAGCGAGGCCGAACTCTATGCCAGTTTTGCTGATTTTCATATCTACCGCATGATCCCCAAGCGGTTTCATCTGGTGGCTGGTTATGGCCGGATCATTTGGCTTGACGCGGATGAGATGTTAGCCTTAGGCGATTAATGCACTTCATCCCAACTGTTGCCTGCCGCCGCCTCAACCACCAAGGGCACAGACAGATCAAGGGTTGGCTTTGCCGCCGCCTCCATCACTTGGGTAACTAGGGCAATGGCGGTGTCGGTTTCCCCTTCAGGGCATTCAAAGATCAGCTCATCATGCACCTGTAATAACATTCTGGTGCTTAATCCCTTTGCTGTAAGCGCCGCAGGCATCCGCACCATAGCTTGTTTAATGATATCCGCGGCGGTGCCTTGTATCGGGGCATTAATCGCTTGTCTTTCGGCAAACCCACGCTGAGCCTGATTGGATGAGGTAATCCCGTTAATATGCAATCGGCGTCCAAACAAGGTTTCCACATAACCCTGTTCATGGGCCGCTAATTTGACTTCATCCATATAGGTTTTGATGCCGGGGAAGCGTTCAAAATAAGCGGCGATATAATCTCTTGCCTCACCTTGGGGAACACTCAACTGTCTTGCCAGTCCAAAGGCAGAAATCCCATAAATAATCCCAAAATTAATAGCCTTGGCGCGGCGGCGCGTTTCTCCGGTCATTTCCTCTAGCGGCACGGAAAACACCTCAGACGCGGTCTGGGCATGAATATCCACGCCGTTTTGGAAAGCCTTAATCATGGTGTCTTCTTTGGCGATATGGGCAACAAGCCTCAATTCAATCTGTGAGTAATCGGCGGAAATCAGTTTATGCCCCGGTTCAGCCACAAAGGCGGTGCGAATGCGCCTGCCTTCATGGGTGCGAATGGGGATATTTTGGATATTGGGATCACTTGATGATAGCCGCCCTGTTGATGCCCCGACCATAGAATATGAGGTATGAACCCGTTTTGTGTCAGGATGAATGGCAGAAACAAGCGCATCAGCATAGGTAGATTTAAGCTTAGCCAATTGCCGCCAATCCAAGACCTTTTGGGCAATATCCGCCCCTCCTGCCGCCAGATAATCCAGCACATCCGCCCCTGTTGACCAAGCACCAGTTTTTGATTTCTTGCCGCCTTGCAGCCCCATGGTTTCAAACAAAATCTCACCTAATTGTTTAGGTGAGCCGATATTAAAAGGCGTTCCTGCCAGATCATAAATCTCTGTTTCTAGGGCTTTCAGTCTTCCGGCGAACTCTTGGCTGATGGTGGCCAGTCTTGCGGCATCCACTTTAATGCCGGCAATTTCCATATCCACAAGCACGGGGATAAGTGGCCGTTCTAGGCGTTCATAAACCCGGGTTTTATGTTCGCTTGCCAGTCGCGGTTTCAATATCTGCCAGAGCCGCAAGGTCATATCCGCATCCTCGGCGGCATAGCTACAAGCCTCTTGGGGGGGGACCTCATCAAAGCGGCGTTTGCTCGGGCCTTTGCCGCAAATATCCTGATAGCTGATCATCTGATGGTCTAAATGATGCGCGACCAAATCATCCAGCTTATGCCCAATGCCTGTGCCAGCATCTAGCACAAAAGACAAACACATCGTGTCATCAACCGGATGCAGACGAACCCCACCGTTGACCTCGCGTGAAAAAATATGATCATCATATTTGAGGTTATGACCAATTTTCAAAATATCCTCTGCCTCAAGCACTGGCCGCAAGGCGGTGATGACCTCATCAAGGGACAATTGCTCTGGCAACAGAACCGTCTTGTCATTAATAGCGGTGTCAGGGGCGTTATCCCCCTCGCTTGGGGTAATGCCTAGATCAAGTTGCCCTTGATCAGAACTTTGAGTCTGGCAATGACGAAGAGGAATATAGGCCGCTTTCCCCGGCGTCACCGCCAGCGCGATACCCACCATCAACGCCTGTGAGGCATTGAGCGAGGTGGTTTCGCTATCAATGGCAACTAAGCCTGTTTGCCGGATGCTCTCCACCCATGCTGTTAATTGTTCAGGCCGCGTGATCAATTCATAATCTGTTTTAGTAACCGCCGGCGAAACAGACGCCGCGCTATTTGGGTTTTCCACCGCCTCTGGCATTTGGGTATTCGCGGCAGATTTAGATAATGAGCTTGCCGGCACATGTCCATCAAGCCGCGTCAGGAGCCTTTTGAAATCTTGGGCTTTGAGGAAATCGGTTAACGCTGTCATATCATAAGGTTTCCGCGCGGCGTCACTAAGATCAACAGGCATCGGCGCATCATCCCTAAGGCGCACCAATTCACGAGACAGACGCGCCTGTTCCGCAAAGGTAAGCAAGCTTTCACGCCGCTTAGGTTGTTTAATCTCACCTGCACGATCCAGCAAAGTATCTAAATCACCAAAATTGTTGATCAGCTCGGCGGCGGTTTTAATACCAATGCCGGGGACGCCTGGCACATTGTCTGTGGAATCCCCTGCCAGCGCTTGCACATCCACCACCCGTTCTGGCCCAACACCAAATTTTTCCAGCACTTCTGGCGCGCCGATGCGTTTCTGTTTCATCGGGTCTAACATATCGACCCTTGGTTTCACCAACTGCATCAGGTCTTTATCCGAGGACACAATCACCACATCAAGGTCTTGGGCAAGGGCGGCACGAGCATAGGTGGCAATTAGGTCATCGGCCTCAAACCCCGGGGCTTCGGCAACCGGCAGATTGAGCGCTTCGGCGGCAGTTCGGATCAAGGGAAATTGGGGCTTCAGCTCTTCGGGTGGAGCATTGCGATTGGCCTTATAGTCGGGATAAATCTCGTTGCGGAAGGTTTCCCTTGCCTGATCTAAAACCACGATCACATGATCCGGCTGCAGATCGTCCAGCAGTTTCATCACCATACTGGTAAAACCAAACACTGCATTTACCGGTGTGCCATCGGTGCGCGTCATCGGCGGCAGAGCAAAAAATGCCCTGAAAATATAGGCAGAACCGTCAATAAGCGCGAGCTGATGCCCCATCAGCCTTGTCCGTTTTCCGTATCCTCAACATAATGGCGCGAACAATAGGGGCAGCGCACCGCGCGGCTTTCCTCATCAAGGGTAAGCCATACTTGCGGATGCCCCAACGCCCCACCGCCGCCATCACAGGACACACGCAAGCCCTTGACCGGGATCACATCATCCACTTCTGGCACAGGATGGGCTGGCGCAAGATTGGTGGCAGGGGTTTTTATAAGATTTGCATTCATAATCATCTTCCCGGGATATCTGATATCCCCTTATCATGACAAGATGCGGATTTTTTGCAAGCCCTGCCCGTGTTGAAATTTGTCGCCATTTGCCCTATGTCCTCAAGGTCAGTTATAATCGTGTGATTTGCTAATACCCTTAGAAAGACCAAAATGTTGGACTCACCCCAATTTATCCCTTCCTGTGATGGCTTGGCGATTGCCATCAGCGATTTGAACAAGACTTATCGCGCCAGCCATAAACGCCCCCCGAAACAAGCCCTAAGTGAGGTGTCGTTACAGATTCCCGTTGGCCGCGTGTTTGGGCTGTTGGGGCCGAATGGCGCTGGCAAGTCCACCTTGATCAATATTCTGGCAGGAACGGTAATCAAAACCCAAGGTGAGGTCAGGGTTTGGGGATGCGATATCGACCAGAACCCCAGACAAGCGCGATCCAATATCGGCATCGTGCCGCAAGAATTAAACATAGATGCCTTTTTCACGCCGCGAGAAACGCTGGAGATTCAAGCCGGAATGTTTGGCGTGCCTAAGCATGAACGCCGCACCGAAACCATCCTTGAGCTGATCGGGTTGACCGATCAGGCCGAGGCCTATGCCCGAACCCTATCAGGTGGGATGCGGCGGCGGCTGTTGGTGGGTAAGGCCATGGTGCATCAACCACCGGTTCTGGTGCTGGATGAACCTACCGCCGGGGTGGATGTGGCCCTGCGCCAACGGTTGTGGGATATGATCCGCGCGCTCAACGCCCAAGGCGTAACGATTATTCTGACCACTCATTATCTGGAAGAGGCGGAAGCGCTCTGTGATGAGATTGCCATTCTTAATCATGGCCGCGTCATCACACAGCAAAAGACGGTGGATTTGCTGGCTGGGGCAGGCACAAAACAGCTGAGCTTAACGCTGATGGCGGCCTTAAATCCAAGCACTCAGGCCAAATGCCTTACGGCGTTTCAAGCGCGGCTCAATACGCTTTCTAGCGGCAGCAAAGCGCCGGTTGAGGCTAATCTGACCGCCGAGGCGGCACAGGCACCAGAGCTAACGATCCGATATGATCCGGCGACCGTGACCGCAGGCGCGATCATCGCCGCCGCCGCCGAAAGCGGATTTGAGATTGCCGATATCCGCACCGCCGAACCTGACCTTGAGGATGTGTTCCTGACCCTGACCCAAGACAGCTAGAAGGCTTGAGGGTTAAGCGCTCGCGGCTTGGGGCTGTTGGTTGGCAGCGTTTATTGGCAGTTGGCTAAGATGACAAAGCACGTTTGGCAGGTTTCCTTTTTGTCAGGGTGTGGTATAAAGCGCGTTAGGCACCCGTAGCAGAAGAAGCCGTACCAGCGCTACAGGGTACGCAATCTGACGAACTCGTTGCACCCGTATTTGGGTAGAAAGTTCCTGCGGGACAGGGTGTGGGAGGCACGCCATATGTGATTCCTGCTATGAGATTTTGACAA
>JALRFL010000018.1 GCA_023259875.1 Alphaproteobacteria bacterium | reverse complement strand
CTGTGACGGCTTTTCGCGCCTTTTTAAGAGCGCGATCAAAATCATCTTTGATATCTTTGATATCTTCTAATCCCACAGAAATCCGGATCAGGTCATCGGTCAAGCCTGCGGCCTTCATAGCACTTGCCGAAATATGAGAATGGGTAGTGCTGCCCGGATGAATGACCAATGTTCTGGCATCACCAACATTCGCCAGATGAGACGCCAGTTGCACATTTTCAATAAAGGCTTGGCTGGCTTCACGCCCGCCTTTCACCCCCATGGTTACGATTGACCCTGCCCCTTTTGGCATTTGGCGCATCGCCACATCATGGCACGGGTGATCTGGCAAAGACGGATGATTGACCCAAGCCACATCCTCATGCGCTGTCAGAAAGGCAATCAATTCCGCAGTATTAGAAAGATGGCGATCCATCCGCATACCAAGGGTTTCAATGCCCTGAAGAATATGAAATGCATTGGTTGGGCTCAAAGTTGGACCGATATTATACATGCCCTCGCTTCGGACGCGCATAGCAAAGGCCGAAGGGCCAAACTCTTCCCACAAATTGACACCCTGAAAGGCAAAATGCGGCTGGGTTAAAGTTGGAAAGCGATCATTTTGCCCCCAGTTGAAATTGCCCCCGTCTATGATAATGCCGCCCATAGCAATGCCATGTCCGCCAATCCATTTGGTCAAGGAATGAATCACCACATTCGCCCCATGATCAATGGGTTGCATCAAATAAGGTGTGTTGAGCGTCGCGTCTATCATTAACGGAATACCGGCGGCATGGGCGATTTCCGCCACCGCTGCCACATCCATCACCTCAAGCCCCGGATTGCCTATCACCTCCCCAAAGACCATCTTGGTGTTTGGTTGAATCGCCGCCGCTATAGCCGCGTGATCGGTGGGATTAACAAAACTGGTGGTGATGCCAAAACGCGATAAGGTGTGTTCAAAGAGATTGATATTGCCGCCATACATTTGCGACGATGCAACGATATGGTCCCCTTGTGAGGCAATGGCCGTCACAGCCAGAAACACGGCTGACATGCCTGTTGCCACCGCCACCGCAGACACGCCCCCATCCATGGCCGCCAAGCGATTTTCAAGAACCGCAATCGTCGGGTTTGAAATACGGGTATAAAGATGCCCCCCGACCTCTAGGTTATAGAGCGCAGCAGCGTGCTCGGTGTTTGCAAACATATAAGATGTCGTCTGATGAATGGGTACAGCGCGTGAGCCATGCCTTTCATCAGGGGTAAATCCGGCATGAAGTCCTAGGGTATCGAAGCGGAATGATTTGCTCATGATAATAGCTCTTTTGGCACTTTCGTTGATGGCGGCAAAAATGGCAGACTTGTGATGGTCCCATGTCTTTTGCCATAACTGGTTTCTACCACTAAACCTTCGGTTGCTTCGCTGACCTCAGTGGAAACTAAGCAAACCGCGATATTCCGATCAAGACGCGGCGAATAAGCCGCCGCCGTGGCATAACCAACACATTTTTGATCCAGCAGAATTGGCCACTGGTTTTCATTGGTGGATGTGAAACGATCCCCATCCATAAAGATACCACAAAACCGGCGGCGCGCACCTTCGGCCTTGATCTTTTTTAGCGCGGCCTTACCAACAAAAGCAACCTCTTGGTCCAAATCACAAAGCGCATCCAGACCCATCTCAAACGGATTAGAGTTGGCATCGGTATCGGCGTTAACCGAAATCATCCCACTTTCGACGCGTTCAATGTAGTTTGGCGCACCGGGGCCCATGTGATATGGCTTGCCTGCTTCCATGACCAAATCCCATAACTGGCCACCTTTTTTGCCGTCCCTCAAATAAAACTCATAACCGCCTTGCTTGCTCCATCCTGATCGGGCGACCACCAAAGGTATTCCTTGCAATTCGGTTTCATAAAACCCGAAATAGCTCAACCGCAAAGGGGCGTCACCAAAAAGGTCTTTAGCCACATGATGCGATTTTGGCCCCTGAATAGACAAAGGCGAGACATCGGGCTCGGACACATCCACATCAAGCCCCATCGCAAAGGCAATGCCCTCCGCCATCATCAAGGTATCGTTATCGGCAATCGACAGCCACAATTCATCTTCGGATATCCGCAACAGCACAGGATCATTCACAAGCGTTCCTTTGGTGTTACAGATCGGCATATAAATCCCCTTACCAACCTCAAGATTATCAAGGTTTCGCGGTGTTAAGATACGCGCAAGTCGCAACGCATCCGGGCCTTTTAACCGCACTTGGCGTTGCACCGCCACATCACGGATATCCACATGATTCACAAGCCGATCATATTCTGCCAACGCATCACCGTAATTGACCGGCATATACATATGGTTATAGGTGCTGAAATGGGTTACCCCTGCCGCCACCGTGCGATCAAAAAACGGGGATTTGCGAATTCGTGGGCCAATTGCGATGGAAAAAGACATTTTAACCTCTTGTTAATAAAATAAATGAAGACGCCATGAAAAAGGCTTAAAGAGAGACATCCACGACAACACGGCCACTAATCTGGCCTTTAAGTATCTGGTCCCCATAAGCCGGAAGATCAGCAAGCCCAATGACCGTGGTAATGGCCTCTAGCAAATCAAAATCTAGGGTTTTAGCCAGTTCTTCCCAAACCTTTATGCGGCGAGCATTGGGCTGCATGACGCTGTCGATACCAAGCAGATTAATGCCACGCAACAAAAACGGAATGATGGATGCTGGCACAATGACGCCGCCTGCGTTACCAATAGCCGCCGCCGAACCTGCATATTGTAACTGTCCCAACACACGCGCCAGCATATTGCCGCCAACACTATCCACGACCGCCGCCCAACGCGCGCTTTCCATTGGCCTTTCCACCGTATCCGCCAATTCCTCACGGGGGATGACCTCATCAATACCAAATTGAGACAAATAGGCCGCGGCATCAGGCTTGCCGCTAACACCGGCGACCTGATACCCACGCCGAGACAATAGCATCGCCGCCACCGAGCCAACGCCGCCTGTCGCGCCAGTGACCAGAACCGTGCCGCTTTCCGGGGTGATCTGATGATCTTCGATCGCCATGATGCCAAGCATCGCCGTCACCCCTGCCGTACCAATAGCCATCGCGGTTTTTAGGCTAAACCCTTTAGGCAAAGGCAAGAGCCAGTCAGATTTCACCCGTGCCGCTTGGGCATATCCACCCCACCATGCCTCACCCACACGCCAACCGGTTAAGATCACCTGATCGCCAGGCTGAAACCGGTCACTAGCGGATTCCCTGACCGTGCCAGCAAAATCAACACCGCCAATATGCGGATAGTTTCGGACAATGCCGCCCTTACCAGAAAGCGCCAGCCCATCTTTATAATTCAGCCCAGAATAGGTCACATCCACCAGAACATCGCCGTCTTGGGGCAAATCCGCATCATCAAGATCAACGATATTGGCCTCAACAGGGGATTTGTCTTCACGGGTCAGAAGCAGGGCTTTAAAGGTCATCGGCGGATTCCTTTGTTTGTCGTTTCAAAATTAGGTTTCATCAATAACCGAGGCAAGGCGAAAACAAAAGATTTTTCATCATCTCATGATGCGGTTTTTAACCTTTAAAATCCACCATCAAGGCCACACCAATCGTGACCGCCAAAAGCATCACCCCCCCACCCATGATAAGATGAAGGCGAGGCGAATGCTGCCGAAACCCCTTTAAAACCCAAGGGATGCCAAACACCACCGCCAAAAGCATATACCACAGGCTATCCACCGCCCATGCGGTTGCTGTCATCTGAACGCGCATCAATAGCGGCTGATCAGGGGCGAGAAATTGGCTAAAGACCGCCGTGAAGAAAACCGCCACCTTAGGATTCAGAAAGGCAATCAAAAACCCGTCACGCCCATGTCGCCATAATCCGCCAGCGACTATCCCCTGATCCATGACCGGCGCATGCCCGGCCAGCCCGTCGCGCATCATGCCAAAGCCAATCCACAGCAAAAACACCACGCCTGCGATCTGAACCGTGACAAACACGGCTGGCATCAGCACCAGCAACGAGGCCAAACCCAGCGACACCAAACCGGCATAAATAAAAATGCCGACCCCATGGCTGATGCCAAAGATCAGCCCAGCCAACACCCCTTGGCTTGTCACACTGCGGATCAACAGGATCACGCTAGGCCCGGGGCTAGCCGCCCCTGCCAGACAGGTTAAGGTCAGTATCAGCCAATCATGTAAAGACAGCATGGACAGAGTTCCTCAAGGGATAGGCAGTACCGCCTTATCATCTTGAGACTTGCAACAATAGGCAAGCCTATATAGTCTTTTGAAATAAATTTTGTTTTAGGGAGGGAAAAATGAAAACACGCGCCGCCGTCGCCATGGAAGCTGGCAAACCGCTTGAGATCATGGAAGTGGATCTCGAAGGCCCAAAGGCTGGTGAAGTGCTAGTTGAAATCAAGGCCACAGGCATCTGCCACACGGATGAGTTCACTTTATCTGGCGCTGACCCTGAGGGCATTTTTCCTGCGATTTTGGGGCATGAAGGCGCTGGTGTCGTGCTTGAGGTTGGCGCAGGCGTGACCTCGCTCAAGCCGGGGGATCATGTCATTCCTCTTTATACCCCTGAATGCCGCGAATGTGATTATTGTCTGCACCCAAAAACTAATCTGTGTCAGGCCATTCGCACCACCCAAGGCCAAGGGCTTATGCCTGATGGCACCTCGCGGTTTTCCCTCAAAGGTCAGCCTATTTTTCATTACATGGGCACATCGACCTTTGCCAATCATACGGTTTTGCCAGAAATCGCACTGGCCAAGATTAACCCTGCCGCCCCTTTTGATAAGGTCTGTTATATCGGTTGCGGCGTGACCACAGGCATTGGCGCGGTGATCAACACAGCAAAGGTTGAACCCGGATCAAACGGCGTTGTTTTTGGCCTTGGCGGCATTGGGTTGAATGTGATTCAAGGTCTTCGGCTGGCTGGCGCGAATATGATTGTTGGTGTTGATTTGAACAACGACAAGAAAAGCTGGGGTGAGAAATTCGGCATGACCCATTTTGTTAACCCGGCAGAAGTAAAGGGCGATCTGGTCTCGCATCTGGTTGAGCTAACCGGCGGCGGAGCGGATTACAGTTTTGAATGTATCGGCAACACGGATGTGATGCGTACCGCGCTGGAATGTTGCCATAAGGGCTGGGGTGAGTCGATTATTATTGGCGTCGCTGGCGCAGGCAAAGAGATTAGCACCCGTCCGTTCCAACTGGTCACTGGCAGATCATGGCGCGGCACCGCGTTTGGCGGCGCCAGAGGCCGAACCGATGTGCCGAAAATTGTCGATTGGTACATGGATGGCAAGATTGATATTGACCCCATGATCACCCATACCATGCCGCTAGAAGATATCAATAAGGCCTTTGATCTGATGCATTCGGGCGAAAGCATCCGTTCTGTGGTGATATACTAAATCTGACCATATCTGATCTGATAAGTTGACGCGAGGGGGAACCGTTTTCTTCCTCGCGTTAACTTTACCCCCCCAAATCCAATCCCTGCTTGAGCCTGTGTCAGACACCTGATAGGGTGAGCGCCAGAGATTAACCCTTACCCAAGATTAGCCATGCAAACCATCACCGAAACACGCCATATGGGCGGCACGCATCGTGTTATCCGTCATGACAGCCGCGTCACCACATGCCCAATGGAATGGGCGATTTTCACCCCTGAAGGCGGCAAGCCAGACGCCTGCCTGATGTTTTTATCAGGGTTAACCTGTACATGGGAAAACGCCGCCACTAAGGCCGGCGCCCAAGCCGCCGCCGCCCGTCACAATATGGCGGTGGTGTTTCCTGATACCTCCCCCCGAGGTGAGGGCGTGGCCAATGCCAATGATTATTTTCTGGGGCAAGGCGCAGGGTTTTACCTGACCGCCACCGAGGCGCCGTGGGCGCCACATTTTGCCATGGACCGGTATATCACCGAGGAAATGCCAGAGCTGATCGCCGAGGTGTTAGGCCAGAGCCTGCCGCCGCTTGGCGTGACAGGGCATTCCATGGGTGGGCATGGGGCGCTTACCCTAGCGATGAAAACCCCTGATCTGTTCACCTCTGTGTCCGCCTTTGCGCCAATTTCTGCGGCTATGGAAAGCGGCTGGGGGCAAGATGTTCTGCCTGCCTATTTGGGCGCGGATACCGCCGCTTATCATGACCATGACGCCACAAAAGTCATGGCTAGCCGAGGGTGGAAAGGCGATATTCTGGTGGATCAGGGGCTTGCCGATGCCTTTCTGGAGGCGCATTTGAAACCTCATTTGTTGGCCGCCGCCGCCGAAGCCGCTGGTATCCCCCTGACCCTGCGTCAGCATGAGGGCTATGACCATTCCTATTATTTCGTTGCCAGCTTCATGTCAGATCATGTGGATTGGCACGCCGCCCGATTAACCTAAATCATGTCCACGTCAGAAACCGCAGATTATATCATTATCGGGTCTGGATCAGCAGGTTCCGCGCTGGCGTGGCGGCTGTCTGAGGGGCGGAAATATTCCGTTCTGGTGCTGGAATATGGCGGTACGGATATCGGCCCCTTTATTCAAATGCCTGCGGCGTTATCTATGCCCATGAACATGAAACGCTATGATTGGGGCTATCTGGCCGAACCGGAACCCACGCTTAACAACCGTAGGCTGGTCTGTCCTAGAGGCAAGGTGATTGGCGGATCATCGTCTATCAATGGCATGATTTATGTTCGTGGCCACGCCGAAGATTATGCCCATTGGCAGGAAAGCGGCGCCGAGGGGTGGGGCTATGCGGATGTCTTGCCCTATTTCCGGCGGATGGAACACTGGCACGAAGGGGGGCATAGCGCAGGATTTGAAGACCCCGGATTTCGCGGCACAAACGGGCCTTTGCATATCACAAGGGGAAGCCGCAAAAACCCCCTGCATCATGCCTTTGTTGCCGCCGCAGAACAGGCCGGCTATGTCGCCACCCCTGATTATAACGGCTTTCGCCAAGAGGGTTTTGGGCCAGCGGATATGACCGTCTGGAAAGGCCAACGCTGGTCTGCGGCGAATGCCTATTTGAAACCTGCCATAAAGAAAAACGGTGTGCGGCTGATCAAAGGGGCGTTGGTGGATCGCATCACCTTTCGCGATGGCCGCGCTGATGGCGTTGTTTTTACCCGTGGCGGTCACACCATCACCGCCCATGCCAAGCGCGAGGTGATTCTCTCTGCCGGGGCCATTAACAGCCCACAAATCCTTCAGCGTTCAGGCATTGGGCCAGGTCGCGTTCTACAACAGGCCGGGGTTGAGGTCATACAAGACCGCGCCGGGGTAGGCGCAAATCTGCAAGATCATCTTGAGGTGTATTTTCAGGTCAATTGCCTTCAGCCTATTACCCTTAACCAGCATCTCAACCTGTTTTCCAAAGGGCTAATCGGGTTGCGTTGGCTGTTAACAGGGGGCGGGTTAGGCAGCAGCAACCAATTTGAAACCCTTGGATTTATTCGCACCGATAAGGGCGTTTCTTACCCTGATTTGCAGTTTCATTTTTTACCTGCGGCGGTGCGATATGATGGCAAATCTGCCGCTAAAAGTCATGGCTTTCAGATGCATATCGGGCCGATGCGTTCAAAATCACGCGGTCATGTTCATATTCGGTCTGATCAGGCTAATGAGGCACCAGAAATCCGCTTTAACTATATGTCACATCCTGATGACTGGGCAGAGTTTCGCCGCTGTGTCAGGCTGGCGCGTGAGATTCTCAATCAGCCAGCCATGGATGCGTTTAGAGGCGATGAAATTCAACCCGGCAATCATGTCACCAGTGACGATGCCATAGATGATTTTATTCGTGAACACGCCGAAAGTGCCTATCACCCTTGCGGCACCATGCGCATGGGCAAGGCAAATGACCCTATGGCGGTGGTTGATCCGGAATGTCGGGTGATCGGTGTTGATGGCCTGCGTGTGGCGGATAGCTCGGTCTTTCCGCGTATCACCAATGGCAATCTCAACGCGCCTTCGATCATGGTTGGGGAAAAAGCATCAGATCATATCTTGGGCAAGACACCCCTTGCACCAATGAACCTGACCCCTTTTGCCCCTGAAGACTGGCAACATCAGCAACGCTAATCTAGCCCCTAAATCAAGAGCAGAGCGAAGCCCTTTATCCTGCACCAAAAAGGCCAAGCCCCCATCCTGCCGCCAGCATAGCCAAGATCACCACTATCGGATTTATGCGCCCCCATAACAGCAACGCCAATCCAGTCGCAACAAGCACGCCATCTTGAGGGGTGCGGATCGTGGTTAACAGTACGGGGTTGATCAGTACCGCCGCCAGTAAGCCCACCACCCCTGCGTTATTCCCTGCCAAAGCGGCACGAAGACGGGATGACAGCATCCATTTCTGCCAATAGGGTAAAACCCCTAGCAACAGCAAAAATGAGGGCAGAAACAAAACTAGCATTACCACCGCGCCCCATAATGGCGCCATAGCCCCCTCGCCCATGACTGCCCCTAGAAATCCGCCAAAGGTGAATAACGGACCGGGCATCACCTGTGCCATGCCATACCCTGCGAGAAAATCGGTGAGCGAAACCAGACCCGTATCTACCACAGATGCCTCTAAGAGAGGCAAGACGACATGACCGCCGCCAAAGACTAACGTTCCGGCCAAGTAAAACTGGCTTAAGGCAAACCATCCGCTTTCGGGCAACAGATGCGCCAGCAAAAGCAACCCCGCCAGCGCTTCCACAAACAGCACTAAGGCAAAAGAAGACCAGTTGCGGCCATGACCTGATACCTGTACGCCTGCCTCACCTTGATCCGGATGGATCAAAAGTAACCCCAAGCCGCCACAGCCAAGAATAAGGAGAGGCGTTAAAAACGGCATATCCACCCACAACACTACCGCCGCCATAGCGATGGCAATCGCCACTTTTTCAACACCAAGGGCGAAGCCCTTAGCCATCCCTATAACCGCGTGCAACACCACCGCCGCCGTCACCAATTTCAACGCCATGATCAGCGATGAGAAATTGACGCTCAGCGTAACTAAGCCATACCCAAAACCGATCATCATCAGGGCTGATGGCAAAGTAAAGCCAACAAAAGCCAACACACCGCCACCAAGCCCACGCCATGACACCCCAAGCGCAAATCCAAGCTGGCTAGAGCTTGGCCCCGGAAGCATATGGCAAAGGGCAAGAAGATGCTGAAAGCCTGTGGCGGTGATCCATCTGTTGCGATCAACAAAAGCAACACGGAAATATCCAATATGCGCGACCGGGCCCCCAAAACTGGTCAAGCCAAGCCATAGAAAGCTAAGGAAAATCTGTGCGTGGGATGGCGTTGTCGGGGTTGCCGTATTCACACTGGTGTTCGCTTGCGCCGCCATAGATCAAGATAAGGCAAAGCGATGAAAGCGCTCTGGCAGATCAGCAATCGCCGCCTGATCCGCATTCGCAAAGGCAAAACGCAAATGGTCTTCATAATCAGACCCGAAAAACCCACCGGGGATCGTAAGCACGCCTGTTTGCCGCATCAATTCCGCCGACACCTCACCGCTTAGGTGAGATGGATAGGGATGACGCACAAAACCAAAATACCCCCCACAGGCAGAAATTGACCAACCCTTAGCGGCGGCGATAGCGTCTTTGAAGATGTGCCGCCTTGCCGCGATTTCCTGACGATTGCTTTCGCGCCATTCTGCCAAGGCTGGTATTGCCTTGATCAACGCCCTTTGCCCGATGCGTGGGGCGCAAATCTGAATATTGTCGGTGATCTTTGCCATTTCGGCAATCACTTGCGCAGACGCGGTCACTGCGCCCAACCGATAGCCGGGAACGCAATAGGCTTTGGAAAAACTATAAAGCTGAATAACCGTATCCAGCCATGCCGGATCATCCCCTAATCCATGCGGCCGGCTGATGTCTAAATCTAAAAAATCCCGATAAGTTTCATCTAGGATTAACGCCAATCCATGCTGGCGGCATAACGCCAACAGATCAAACAGCAAATCATCAGGATAACGAAGCCCTGTGGGATTGTTAGGACTTACCAAGGCAATCGCCCGGGTAGATGGGGTGATGGCATCACGAAATGCGGTCACATCAGGCAAGAATGCCTGTTGCGGATCACCCTTGATGCCGATGGCCTCAACCCCAAGCATAGCAAGGCTAGAAGAATGGTTAAAATAACTCGGTTCAGGTAACAATACATTATCACCTGCCTGAGCCAGCACCATGGCGGTGATGATAAAAGCCTGATTGCATCCCGATGAGATCAGCACCTGATCCGGTGCCACGCTTGCTCTATAAACCTCGCTAAGATGCGCGGCGTAAGCGGCACGCAATTCGGGTTCCCCCTCAATCGCGCCATAGCCAAGCACATCTCCCCTCGCCGCTTCTTCGGCAAGGGCCGTCATCATATCATGATGAGGCGGATATCCGGGCACAGCCTGAGACAAATCAATCATTGGCGCAGTGCCGTGATATTGCGATATCCATTCCTGCACCAATGCTACTGGCGGGGCGGTCAAATGATGAATATCAGGATTGATAGCATAGGTCATGGCAACAGCTTTGAGTCAGATAAAAACTAAAAAAACCATACCATTATCCTTAGCGCAAGAATAGGGGATGCACCTAGGATAAAACTCTTGATCAGTCTTTTGATTTTAAGGTAGCCTTTTTTCATTAAGCTTGTGACAGGGTCATAGCCAATGACAAAAGATGAGCATAAGGGCAAAAGTCAAAGCGCTGCCAAAAAGAAAGCCTTTCTTGATGGCGCCTATCAGATCAGCACCACCGATGATGCCCGGGCTTTCTATGACGCTTGGGCAGACTCCTATGATGATGAGATTTCGACAAATGGCTATCTGACGCCGGTGCGATGCGCGCGTGCGCTTGCTGAGATTGCTGATGATCAGACTTGCCCTATGCTGGATATTGGTTGTGGCACTGGCATTTCTGGGCTTGCCATGGCTGACGCAGGTTTTACCACCATTGATGGGTCTGATCTATCCCAAGCCATGCTGGATAAAGCAAAGACCAAAGGGGTTTATCGAAACCTCTGGCAGGCGGATTTGAAACAGCCCTTTCCCTTTGAGGTTGGTACTTATCATTTTCTTGCCGCGATTGGCGTTATCGCCACTGGCCATATGCCGCCAGAGACGATCCCACGCTTGGTAGATTTGCTTGACCATGGCGGTTTTATGGTGTTCTCGCTGAATGATCACACCCTAGAAAACCCCAATTTCGAAGCCCATCTCCACGCTCTAGTGGACAGCAAAACTATATCCATTCTTTTTGAGGACTATGGCGATCACCTGCCAGGAATTGGATTGAAGTCAAAAATCTTTGTCTTGAAGAGGAATTAGGCATGGCTGAACAAATGACAACCGATCTGATAAACCTCTCGCGCTACCCCATCCATCAAGATGGGCCAGAACGCCAACAGATGATAGCGCATATTCGCGCCCAATTAGCGGAAACGGGATGCGCAGTGTGCAAAGGTTTTTTAACCCCCAAAGCTATTGAGCAGATCACGGCAGAGGCCGAGGGTGTTGCCCATCACGCGCATAAATCCTTTAATCGAACCAATGCCTATTTTACCGCGGATGATCCCACACTAGACTCGTCTGATCCAAGGCGGCGGTTTTTTGAACGCTCTAATGCTTTTATTCCTGCTGATAACTTCTTATCCCAAGGCGCATTAAGACAAGTTCATGATTTTCCGGCGTTTGACCCGTTTATCAAAGACTGCCTTCAGCAAAAAGATTTCTATCGCTACGCTGACCCTTTGGCAGATGTCATAGTGAATATGGCCGAGGAGGGCGAAGGCTTTCCATGGCATTTTGATACCAACCCTTTCACCATCACGCTAGCAATACAAAACGCGGAACATGGCGGAGCGTTTGAATATGCCCCCGATATCCGAAAAGAAACTGAAAACTTTGATGAGGTCACAAAGGTATTGGATGGCACTTCAGACCGGGTGGTGAGATTGAATCTTGAACCCGGGGATTTGCAATTGTTCAAGGGCCGATATTCGCTTCACCGTGTTACCCCTCTTAAAGGGCGGCGCCCTCGCTATGTGGCTATTTTTTCTTATGTTGATCAGCCGGATATGGTAGGCGCGCCAGAACGCACGCGCCAACTTTATGGCCGGGTTCTGCCTATCCATCTAGAACGCGCTGGGCTAAGGGGCGACGCTTTGGTGGACTGACGTTTGGCCAGTGATCCAAGGCTATGTTTTGCCCATTTGGATTAGGCCAATGATTAATCGCTAAGAAGATTAACGCCCTTGCCGTCTAGAGGCTGGCTGCCAGCAATTTTTGCCACAATATGATCAGGCCATGCCAGTTTGGTGAGATTGAGCGCAAACAATACCCCATCGGTTCCAGCCTTGAGCGGTCGCCTTGTGACAAAGGCGCCTTCACCCTCAATATCCAGCATCTCGGCGATCACATCACCTTTTTGGACGGTTGCGCCTAAAGGCAAATGATAGATCATCAAGCAAGGGCGTTCAGCACGAAGATATTCCAATGCGGTTAAGGGTAGAGCAGGCGGCGCCGAAGGCGGCGTAAGGCGACGATCATCAATCATCCCACGCCCAACCAAGAACTGATAAAGATGATCAGCATCTTGTTTGTTCATTTCATCCGCCACCTGATCAAGACCTCGGTATTCCAGCGTGGCGGATAACACAGGCTTTGGCCACGCCGTATGCGGATACCGGCGCGCCAATTTGATCCATAACCCCGGCCAAACCTCATCAAAAGATCCGCCGCCAGAATCCTCAGCCGTCATTGTTGCCGCCGAACCCATCCAATCTGATAAATCCTGGTAGTCCGGCATAAGCTGGGGCACGATATAGATATGATTAAGGGCATCATCGTCACAATGCAGATCAAGCACCATATCGGCGTCATGCGCCTCCATCATCACGATATGCCGCAAGCGTTCCAACGCCGTGACAGGCGTCTGGGCTTCTAGTTTTGATTTTACAATTTTTCTGATGATACGCTGATTTTCTGCCGGATCATCGGTGAAATTATGGGATAAATCATCACCACCTTGATGTATCAACGCCTCTGCTACCGGAGGAAA
>JALRFL010000244.1 GCA_023259875.1 Alphaproteobacteria bacterium | reverse complement strand
AGACGATCAAGTCGTGCCATTTCAAGCCATGGATATGGCCAAAGCCATTCTCGATGCCAATAAGGTCAGCGTGGAAACCCACGCTTGTGATGGGGTTGGGCATGGCATTTCTGGCGATGGATTAGCGCGCATGATAGATTTTATCGCGGCAAAGCTGGATGGCGAAAGCAAAGCGTGATTTGGTAACTGAAATTTGCCTGAAACACAATATCTTGTGGTTTGCCATCTAATTTTAAGTTGAAATCTCTAAATATATATGATGTCATAGGTTTATGTTAGACCAACAGGCACATCTGGGCCTTCCACAAACAGCCTCGTCTCAGGGGTTGGCACCTGCACTTGCCCTGAATGCTGATTTCCGTCCCCTTAGTTATTTTCCGCTTTCGCTCTGGTCATGGCAAGACACGGTCAAAGCGGTGTTTTTGGATCGTGTGACCATCATTTCTGAATATGATACCGCCATCCGTTCTCCTAGTATGACGATGCGCTTGCCTAGTGTAATCGCGCTCAAAGACTATGTTCAGCAAAGCCGATTTCCGGCCTTCACCCGATTTAATGTGTTTCTTCGTGATCGGTTTACTTGCCAATATTGCCTTAAAGGCTTTCCGGCGCAGGAATTAACCTTTGATCATGTTATTCCGCGGTCGCGTGGGGGACGAACAACTTGGAAAAATGTTGTTGCCGCCTGTGGGCGATGCAATTTGCAAAAGGCAAATAAATTGCCGGAACAATGCGGTATGATTCCACGGATCAAACCCGATCAGCCTAGCACATGGCAATTACAGGAAAATGGTCGGCGTTATCCGCCTAATCACCTTCATCACAGCTGGCGTGATTATCTCTATTGGGATAGCGAATTGAAACCAGATCAAGGTCAGGATCAATCTTGGCCAGATGAGTTTCGCCTCTCAGATGATCAGCTGAACAAGGTGTTTCAATCTTAATTTGATTTTGCTTTAGACGCGCTCTGCCAATTTGATAGCCACCCGACAACCAGCCTGAATGACGCGGCGCATAATCGGATAGCCGATGGCGTCCTCACCATCATGATCTTTGGCAATATCACGATGTTCCAGCTCTTCGTCACGAAAGCGTTCTAGGGTTTCAACCAGATCATCTTCGTTTTTGAGGGATTTGGCTTGGCGGTCATAATGCGTGCCGATGACCTCTTCCACAGCAATGGTGCAGGCCATGGCGGCTTTCGGGCCCATGGCGGCGGTGACCGCCCCTAGCATAAATCCAGCCCCATTCCAAAACGGCGACAGTAAAGATGGCCGAACCTCATAATCATTGAGCAAGGCCGAAAAGGTATCAAGATGTTCTTGTTCTTGGTCGCGCATATGACGGATTTCTTCGGCCACAGGATGCGCCCCCAAGACGGCCAATTGGCCCTCATAGATGCGTCTTGCCCCTACTTCACCTGCGTGATCGACACGCAAACAACGGCTCACTTCATGTTGGTCATGGTATCGGCTCGTCATGATGCAATTACTCCGCCTCTGGTCGTGTGGCACTGATCAGCGCATAAATAGCAACACAAGCGCTGATAAAGAAATTCCACCCTGCCATGGAAAGCCCCAGAAATGACCATGGCACCTCGTCGCACCTGATGGTTTTTGTTTTCAGCAAACCATCCAGCACCGCGCTAACATTTCCGCTAAAATCAATATTTCCTGAACATCCTGTCGGGCCGGGCAGAAATCCCCATTCAACCCCACTATGCCAGAAACCAAGGCCAGCGCTGATAAGCATGATCAATCCAGCAATAAGCGTCAGCCAAACCGCATAACGCCAACCCAAAAGCATGAGCAAAACAGGCAAGGCAATGACCACCGCATGAGGAATCCGTTGCCAATAGCACATACGGCAAGGCATTAATCCACCGATATATTGAAACCCATAGGCTGTGATCAGCATCATTGCCCCAAGGAGAGCCGTTATCAGCACCGCCGCAGAAGGCCGACATAATCTGTTGATAAGGGCAAGGGCATCACTCATGATGAAGTCACCATCCACCAACATATCGCCACCAGACCCAGCAATAAGCTCACAAGCATTGATACCAATGGCCGGTTGGCGCGATAGCGGATAATCGCCGCCACCAGCAAAAACCGACTGCCACGCCCTATCAACGAGGCCACCACAAGTGGCCAAAACCCAACCCCTAGAAATCCGCCTGATATGACGGTCACCTTATAGGGTAGGGGGGTGTAAGCCCCAATCAGAATAAGCATCCAGCCGTGCCGGGCAAAGCCATCACGGATCGTTTCAAAAGCATGGGTTTTGCCTAGATATTCAATAACCGTCAGCCCCAATTCATAACCCAGATACCAACCAACAATACCGCCTAAGGTGGAACAGATGGTGGTCAGAACCGCGAGCATAATAAAGCGAGAAGGTCGCGCCATCACCATGACCGCAAGCATAGGATCAACAGGAATGGGAAAGAAAATGGATTCGATAAAGGAAAAGACACCCAGCCAGATCGGGGCAGTTTTGCGCCGGGCTAACCCCATCATCTGGTCATGCCATATCAGCAGGCGCGATTTGATGCGGGTTGTCAGGGTTCTGGTTTCGGTCATGATTTGAAAATTGCCGCCCCGTCAATTCCTAGGTCAGGCGTGGTGCGAGTGGAGAGACTCGAACTCTCAAGGTGTTGCCACCGGTGGATTTTGAGTCCACTGCGTCTACCAGTTCCGCCACACTCGCTTAAGATGCTTTTATTCTGTTCTTCTCATAAGGTCAAGAATGTGACATCACCGCATGGTATATTTCTTCAATATAATGATCTTTTATTTGCAATTCCATAAGCGCTTTATGGGTTTCAATCAAATAATCCCGGCAAGGACCAGCAAAACCTGTTGCTGAGGCAATCATCCGCGCCTTTTCTTCAATAGAGCAATCTTTGAGATAGCTAGTATGCTGGCGGTTCATGACAAAGGTTACCACTTTGAGGGCTTTATCTGTGCCGTTATCAGCATGAAAATTAATCAGTTGCGGATGATAAGAAGAATTGAGCATCTCACGCCGCCACAACAAATCAAGTTCATGAATAGGGGCATCACCACTTACTTTCATGGCAACGCCAACACAAGACCCCCCAATATCAAGCCCTAAGACTAATCCCGGATTCCCCGGTGAACCTCGGCCAACCTCGGTCTTCAGACAAAATTGGCGGTGATAGCCATAGATACGGCCTCGGATTTGATCAGAAATTGTAATGACCGGGTTCCATAACAGAGACCCATAACCAAACACCCAGATATCGCCCTCATAATCATCAGGAATCAATGCCCGGCGAGAGGCTAACAAGCCTTCGTCTGACAGCACGGTATGATCACCGCCGCGTTGCAGAACCATCTTTTGCACAAGGTTATTAGTCAGCGTATCGCGATTGATAAACGGCGAGGCTGATGCGGTTTTATCTGAATCTTTCATAACGATAGCAAATGCCAACTAAAACAGGTTATACGACTAATTATGTTAACTTAAATCATCACTTCCCGTGATCAGCCTGACTTCACGTTGCGGATATGGGATGCTGATTTTTGCATCATCAAGCGCGGTTTTGATTTTCCGCATCATTTCCCAGTAAAGCGGCCAGTAAGTGTCCACATGGGCATAAAGCCGAAGCCGAACAGTAATGGCACTAGCCGCGTAATCAACGACGAGAAATTGTGGCGCGGGATCAGTAAGCACGCGTTCATCTTGAGCAAGTTTCATCAACGCGGTTTCCGCTAAGTTAATATCACTTTCATAGGCGATGCCGATATCTAAATCCATGCGCCGCGTGTTATAGCGCGAATGATTGACAATGATACTGCCCCAGATGGATGAATTGGGCACAGAGATATAAATGTTGTCAAAAGTATTAATGATGGTGGAAAACAGACCAATTTCATTAACCGTGCCCGACACCGATCCGGTTTCAATCCAGTCACCAATCTTAAACGGACGAATAAATAGCAACATCACCCCGGCAGCAACATTCGAAAGCGTGCCCTGTAAAGCCAGACCAATCGCAAGGCCAGCTGCGCCAATAACCGCAATGATTGAGGTGGTTTCGATACCAAAACTGCCTAGACCGGCAACAATCGCCACCAGCAAAATAGCATAGCGGATGGTGCTGGCAAAAACAGGAACTAAGGTGTTGTCAAAAGATTTGATTTTTGTCAGACGCTTGCGGATTAATTTGGCCAGATAGCCACTGATCCAAAACCCCAAAAGGATGATCACCAAGCCTGAGGTAAAATTGCCGATATAGCCGATCAACTGTTGAATGATCGCCGATGACATGAGGGTGTCAAAAGATGATATGCTAAGTAAGTCCATAAATCACATTCTAGCGTTAATTTTTGTGCCTGACTAGCCAAAGGCGTTGATTTGCGGCAAAACCGAAGTATAGTCCATGGCGTCATAACGCAAACCGATTTGGAAAGTCTTAATTATCCATGATTTCCCCAACCTTGCGCCCCTTAATTATTGCCCCTGATTGTTTAGTGATAGACTGGGCGGTGGGGCAGGCGATACCTGAGCCATTGACGCCTTTTCTCAAGACGGGTCTTGCCGCCGCGATTGGCAATTTTGACGGCGTCCATTTAGGCCACCAAACATTGATTTCTGCGGCGGTTAATCATGGTCATGGTCTGATCCCTGCGGTAATCACATTTCGGCCGCATCCTAGGCGGTTTTTTAACAGTGATCTGCCGGGGTTTGCCTTGGCAGATGACCATGACAAATTGGTTTTGCTATCAGAATCCGGGGTTAAGGTGATCATCCGGCTCACCTTTGATGAGGCCATGCGTCAAACCTCAGCAACAGATTTTATTAGCACCTTATTGCCATCCCTTGGGGTTAAGGCGATCTATGCTGGTGAGGATTTTGCCTTTGGCAATGCGCGTGGTGGCGGTATGGATATGATGCAGGAACAAGGCCAAAAATATGGCATCACCGCCCACCAAATTCCGCTTGAAGCGCAATCGGGCGAGGTGATTTCATCTAGCCGCATCCGGCAAGCCATAGCTGAGGCGGATATGGCCACCGCGGCAGAAATGTTGGGCCGTCCTTATGTTCTAAGCGGTATTGTCACTCATGGGGATAAGCGTGGCCGAACCATTGGCTTTCCTACCGCTAATGTTCTTTTGGGGGATTACTTGATCCCACCTTTAGGGGTATATGCGGTTGCCGCCACTTTTCCCGATTATCCCGAAAGGGGTGTGATCGCTGGTGTTGCGAATATCGGCGTAAGGCCAACCGTTGCCGGTAAAGCGGTGCGATTAGAGGCCAATCTTTTTGATGTTGATCTTGATCTTTATGATCAGAGGATTAATGTGTTTTGTCTGGATTTTATCAGACCTGAGCAAAAGTTTGACAATCTGGACGATCTTCGCCATCACATAGCGCAAGATGTGGAAAGCGCTCGCGCCTTTCACGCGAAACAGAATTGAGTAGCTGATTATGACCGATGATCTCAAAGCCACGGTGTTTCTTCCTAAAACGGATTTTCCGATGCGGGCAGGCTTGCCGAAAAAAGAACCAGAAATCCAAGCGATGTGGGACCAAATGGGGTTTTTTGACCGCCTAAGGGAACACCGCAAGGGGGCAGAAAAATTTATTCTTCATGATGGCCCACCGTATGCCAATGGGAATCTGCATATTGGTCATGCGCTGAATAAAATTCTGAAAGATATCATCAATCGCTTTCAATCTGGCCTTGGTAAGGATGCCAATTATGTGCCGGGGTGGGATTGTCACGGCTTGCCGATTGAATGGAAAATCGAAGAAAGTTACCGCAAAAAAGGCCAAGATAAAGATCAGGTTGAAATTGTGGAGTTTCGCAAAGAATGCCGCGACTTTGCCAGCCACTGGGTTGGTGTTCAATCAAATGAGTTTCAGCGCCTTGGGGTCATGGGCAACTGGGCAGACCCGTATCTGACCATGGCGTATTCGGCAGAAGCGGTGATCGCAGGCGAAATTGGCAAGTTTTTAATGAATGGTGCGCTTTATCGCGGATCAAAGCCTGTGATGTGGTCTGCGGTGGAAAAAACGGCCTTGGCAGAAGCCGAGATTGAATATTTTGATCGCCGCTCTACTACGATTTATGCGCGTTTTCCTGTGCGCCAAACCCAGCATGATCTCCTCTCAGACGCGGTGGTCATTATTTGGACAACGACGCCTTGGACGATGCCGGGCAACCGTGCCACCGCCTATGGCGAAGACATATCTTATGGGCTGTATCAGATTGCTGAGGTTGCGACAGATTCGCTTGCTGTTAAGGGGGAAAAGATTGTTCTTGCTGATGCGCTGTCTGCTGAGGTGGCAGAGGCTTGCGGCATGACGGCGATGAATCGTTTAGCGGATATTACCCCTGCTATGTTCAAGGATACCATATTAGATCATCCGATGGCGGCCTATGGATATGATCATGCGGTGCCGATGTTGCCGGCTGATTATGTGACCACCGATCAGGGGACGGGCATTGTTCATATTGCGCCGGGTCATGGCGCAGAAGATTATGTTCTTGGGCTAGCGCATGGTGTGCCTGTTCCAGAAACCATCGGGGCTGATGGCAGGGTGATGGAACATCTCCCTATTTTTGCTGGCATGAGCGCGTTAAAAGATAACGAAAAGATTGCTGATATTCTGGCAGAGCACGGCGCCTTGATCGGTCGCGGTGAAGTCCACCATTCTTATCCGCATTCTTGGCGAAGCCATGCGCCATTGATTTTCCGTAATACGCCGCAATGGTTTATTTCGATGGAAAGCACGGGTCTGCGTGACACGGCATTAGAGCAATTAGACAAAACCGCGTTTTATCCCCCTTCGGGTCAGACACGCTTAACTAGCATGATTGCCAACCGACCAGATTGGTGTATCAGCCGGCAACGGGCATGGGGTGTGCCTATTCCTGTCTTTGTTCACAAAGCCACAGGCGAGCCTTTGCGTGATCAAGCGGTGATCGACCGCGTCGTGGAAGCCTTTCAAAAAGAAGGATCAGATGCTTGGTTTAGCTCTGCACCTAACCGGTTTTTGGGCAATGATTATGAGGCTGATGACTATGAACAGGTCACGGATATCGTTGATGTGTGGTTTGATTCAGGCTCAACCCATGCCTTTTTGCTAGAAAACAATCCGGAAATGTCATGGCCTGCGGATATGTATCTCGAAGGCTCTGATCAGCATCGGGGGTGGTTTCATTCATCTTTGCTAGAGGCTTGCGGCACGCGTGGCCGTGCGCCTTATGAATCGGTGTTGACCCATGGCTTTGTTCTGGATGAGCAGGGCAGAAAAATGTCAAAATCCCTTGGTAATACCGTGACTCCGCAACAGGTGATTGACCAAAATGGGGCAGATATCCTGCGGCTTTGGGTTGCCAATTCGGATTATTATGATGATTTGCGGATCGGTAAAGAAATCATTCAGCGTCAGGTTGATCATTATCGCCGTCTGCGCAACACCTTGCGCTATTTGCTGGGAAGCCTTGAAGGTTTTTCCTCGGACGAAAAGATTGATCCATCCGATATGCCGGGATTGGAACGCTGGGTGCTGATGCGGCTTAAAGAAATGGATATCCAAATTCGCAAAGCGGCAGCGGCACATGACTATCATCAGATTTTCACCATGATCCACCATTTCTGCAACAGTGATCTGTCGGCGTTCTATTTTGATATCCG
>JALRFL010000220.1 GCA_023259875.1 Alphaproteobacteria bacterium | reverse complement strand
GACAACAGCATTTGGGCAAAATATCAAAACTAATCTTATCGCCTATTTGTCACTAGCTTGGGAAGCGTTGGCTTCGCTCTTTTGTTGCATCCGCATCTGATACAGCCGGATAAAATCAATAGGCTGAATGTTTAATGGCATAAAACCCCCTTCACGGGTGATACTGCTCATGAGGCTTCGGGCAAAAGGGAACAGAAAACGAGGCCCTTCAATCATAACCACCGGCTGAATAGACTGGGGGTTCATGTCAGGGGACACCGATACTTCACCACCATAGCTAAGCTCTGCGACAAACATGGTTTGATCACCTTGCTTGGCAGTGGCGGAGATTTGTAAAACAACTTCAAAATGGCGGTCTTTGCCCGGAACAGGGGATGACCCTATGCCAAAATTAACAGACACTTGAGGGGCCGCCGACGCATCTTGATAAATCACTGGGGCATTAGGATTCTCAAACGATAAATCCTTAATGTATTGGCTATGAAACTTAATCTGCTGATCAGGTGTGGTCACGGTATTAGAAGCATTTGATGCTTCTTGTTTTGGGGCTTCGCTAGTGGCAGTTTTTTTTGCTGCTTTGCCGCTAGCCCCGTTTGATTTTTTGGCTGACTTTCCACCAACTGCATTATTATTGCTCATGTTGATTTCCTTTCGTTATTGTTATTACTCAATTTTTATCATTCTCGTTTATCAGGGTCAATATGCTCGGCTTCGCCTTCGATAATCATATCTGAAGACTTTTGCTCTTGCTCATCATCCTTTTGATGGAATGAGGGCGGCATCCCAAATCCACTTTGAGGAAAAGGAAAGGGGCGCGACTTGGCGGCGGGAAACAAACGAAACAGTATCTGCCCAATCAACAGATTTAGCCCAGGAACAAAACAAAGAATTCCAAAAGCATCTGTTGCATAACCAGGCAGAATAAGAAAAATGCCGCCAAAAACAACACAAAGCACTTGTGGCATAATCTCATGTGGAGGCCGGCCTATTGCCCCACCAGCAACCAACCGCATCATATGAAACCGGATCAACTGAAAGCCAAGAATTGCACTGATAAAAACACCAATCACCGTTGGTAAC
The DNA here is from genome assembly GCA_023259875.1 of Alphaproteobacteria bacterium. GTDB lineage: Bacteria > Pseudomonadota > Alphaproteobacteria > Puniceispirillales > UBA1172 > UBA12202. Next base: position 12,511 of record JALRFL010000220.1, on the reverse strand, counting down.
ACGCCTATTGCCCCACCAACAATACCAAACATGATCACTTCGATCCAAATCAGGACAATAACAATAGCTAGCACTAATAAGCCGGTCATAGGGTCTCCTTATCCATTCTCAAGCCAATCAAACATCATGGCCTTGTCGTTTTACACTAATGTGTCTATCTGTATGGTACAAGGTCGATAAACCATTTCGATAATTTTTGATTTCGGTTAAGATATATTTCTATCCAAGCCAACAGGAGACCACAATGTTCAGCGGCCCCTATGTTGACATTCTTATCTTTGCCATTTTGGCGGTATTTCTTATTTTCCGTTTGCGGTCTGTTCTTGGTCGCCGTGATGGATTTGAAGAAAACCCCCAAGAAAGGGCTGGCAAAGCCGCGTTTCAAATACGCGACGCTATTTCCGAAGATGATATCCTTGCTTCAGGCGAAGGGGTGGAGGCAATTATCAAGGCTGATCCTTATTTTAGTCAGCAATCTTTTCTTCAAGGTGCGGAAAATGCTTATCGCATGATCCTGGAAAACTTTGCCAGTGGGGATATGGATCAGTTGAAGCCTCTCTTGGGTTATGACATGGCCGCGAGTTTTTCTGAGGCCATTCGTGATCGCCGCAAAGCTGGCGAAGAGTTAAGCATTTCCCTTGTAGAATTGAGCCGTGTTGATCTGCTTCGGGCTTGGGTATCAGAAGGCGTGGCTTCAATCGTTGTTGAATATCACTCTACGCAAATTCGGGTTTTGCGCGATGAAGCCGGAGTGATTATCGATGGCGAAAGCGAAGAGCCAGAAACCTTTGTTGATCAATGGACATTTGAACGTGATGTGAGCACAGATAACCCCAACTGGCTTTTGACAGAAACACAGACCTCACAATCCTGACAACAACAGGAATGCGTGCCGATGAAAAAACGCCCTGAAAACAGCAGTGATGGGGAAATATGGCAACGGCTGGCGGATACGGTAAATCCCATGCCGCAAGATCGGTTGCCAGAAAAACCACAACCCGCCCCCACAAAAGCAAAATCACATCAGCTGACGGCAAAGAGCAAGACCAAAACAAAATCCATATCTGCCTCGCCCCCCCTTCGGGTGTCTTTGGGTTCTCAAAAATCAGAGCTTCAGCCGGCTAACCTTCAAGACCATCGGGTTAGTGGGATTTCGCGCAATGATGCAAGTCGCATGACCAGAGGACAAATCACACCAACCGCAACCCTTGATTTGCATGGCATGACCGCCGCTTCTGCGCATCTGGCCTTAAAGCGGTTCATTGATGAAAAATGCCATCAGAACCATCATCATGTTTTGATTATTACAGGCAAGGGCGTTAAGGGCAAAGGCATCATCCGATCATCTTTTCCCAGTTGGCTAAGTGAGCCGCCATTATCAGATCAAGTCGTGGCCTTTAGCATGGCAAAACCCAAAGATGGCGGAAGCGGCGCATGGTATCTGAAATTGCGCGGTGTGGGGCGGTCATGATGACCCCTTTTGGCATAAAAATTCGGGAATTGCGCCAGACCCACGGCATCACCATGGCGGATATGGCAGCACATCTGAATGTCTCATCAGCTTATCTCTCACAGCTTGAACACGGCAAGCGCGGTGTCCCTGGGGTCATTATGCTAGATCAGATTTGCGCCTTATTTGGTTTGATTTGGGAAGATGCCGAAGACCTAAAAACCTTGGCGGCGCTATCACATCCTCGGGTGGTGATTGACACCAGCCATTTAGGTAAAGAGGCGATGATAGCGGCAAATCTTTTTGCCCAATTGTTGCCCCGGGTGAGCGAGGAAGAAGCACAGGCCATGGCAGAGTGGCTTAAAACGCGGTACGATCAGCTCTAACATCATTTCAAAATCATGCAATTTGACTAGTAAAATCACTACGATCCTGCTAGTAACCCAGAATCTGTCAACAAGATGACGTTGAAGGAGGTCAGCTAATGACATCGGAACGTCCTGCACCAAGACAAGCAGAAGTAACGCGAAAGACCAAAGAAACCCAGATTACGGCTAAGGTATCCCTTGAGGGAACAGGGGAGGTGAAATCCTCAACAGGGATTGGTTTTTTTGATCATATGATCGAACAATTAGGACGCCATAGCCTGATGGATATTGATCTGACGGCTAAAGGTGACCTGCATATTGACACCCATCACACGGTTGAAGATTGCGGCTGGGCCTTAGGTGAAGCGTTGTCAAAAGCCTTGGGTGATCGCCGCGGCATTACGCGCTATGGGATGGCGCTTCTTCCTATGGATGAAGCCTTGAGTCGTGTGGCTTTAGATATCTCTGGACGGCCGTATTTGATTTGGCATGTGAGCTTACCCTCACCGCAATTGGGTGAGATGCAAACCGAAGTGTTCCAAGAGTTTTTTCAAGCGCTTAGCCAGGCGGCTGGTTTAACCCTGCATATAGAAACCTGCTATGGAAGCAACACGCACCATATCATTGAGAGCAGTTTTAAGGCAGTGGCAAGGGCATTAAGACAAGCCATAGCCATTGATCCACGCCAAGCCGATCATATCCCCTCAACCAAGGGAGTCATTGGCAAAGGGTCGTGATACCATGAAACTGGTGATTGTCGATTACGGATCAGGAAATCTCCGATCAGTGGAAAACGCCATGCGGGCGGCTACGGCTTTTGCCAATCTGCCGCATGATATTCGCATCAGCTCAGACCCGGTTGAGGTAAGCAAAGCGGATTATCTGGTGTTACCGGGGGTTGGGGCATTTGCAGATTGTCGCGCCGGGCTTGATGCCATTGATGGCATGATTGATGCGATTAATGATTTGGCATGGAAACAGCATCGGCCGTTTCTGGGTATCTGTGTCGGGATGCAATTGATGGCTGAAACTGGTGAAGAAGGCGGTCAAATCACCTCGGGTTTAGGCTGGATTACTGGGCAAATAACCGCCCTTGATCCTTGGCAAGGAAGCCTTAGGCTAAAGGTTCCGCATATGGGCTGGAATCAACTGATTCCCAAAGCATCACACCCTGCGGCGGCCTTGTTTTCCGGGTTGCCCCAAGATAGCCGAGCGTATTTTCTTCATGGCTATCATCTCACAGGTGGAAGCAAAGACCAGCTTTTGGCCACGGCGGATTACGGTGAACATATTGTTGCCGCAGTAGCAAGGGATAACATGATAGGATTACAATTCCATCCAGAAAAAAGCCAGCATGTCGGACAAGTGATTCTGTCAAATTGGCTTCGTCTAATGCCTTAACAAAAGGGCATGAACAGCAAAGGAACATGGAAAATGATGGCACAAGATAATCGCAAACCACATACCACAGTTGAAACGGTGAAAACGCTTTCGGCTGGGGATATGGTTGAATTATGTGACGCTGCCGTTGAGACAATTGAACAAGGCGGCGGCTTTGGCTGGTTAACCCCTCCTCCTCGCAATGTGCTTGAGGATTATTGGAAGGGCGTCATGCTGATCCCTGAACGCGAGCTGATTATTGGTCGCATTGATGGTGTCATTAGCGCCAGTTGCCAGATTGTTCGCCCCCCTCGCAATAACGAAGCTCAGCGGCTGACCTGTAATCTCACCACATTTTTTGTCGCACCATGGGCGCGTGGGCAAGGCTTAGCTCCGCTTATGCTTGATGAGGTTGAGGCTCTATCACGCACAGAAGGCTTCAAGGTCATTAATCTTGATGTCCGCGCCACCCAGACCCGTGCCATTCAACGCTATGAAGCGGCAGGATATGTGCGGTTTGGCGAGCATCCCAAATATGCGTATGTCGATGGGGAATATGTGACAGGGTATTATTACTATAAGGAAATTCTCGAAAAATCAGATAAGCCGCGAAAAGGCAAGGCCGCGTTATGATCATCTATCCCGCTATTGATCTGAAGGATGGGCAATGCGTCCGTCTCCGCCATGGCGATTTGGATCAGGTCACTATCTATAACAGTGATGCCGGTGATCAGGCACGGCAATTTGCCGACGCTGGGGCAAGCTGGATACATTGTGTTGACTTAGACGGCGCCGTTGCAGGCAAGCCTGTGAATACAGATGCCGTGGCGGCAATTTTAGATACGGGGTTAAAGCTTCAGCTAGGCGGCGGTATCCGCGATATGGCGCGGATATCTGCATGGCTTGATCAAGGGGTTGAACGCGTCATTTTGGGAACCGTAGCACTTAAAAATCCTGATTTGGTGATTGCGGCGGCAAAAGCCTATCCCGGGCGCATCGCTGTGGGGGCAGATGCTAGAGATGGCATGATCGCCGCTGAGGGCTGGATTGAAACCTCGGTTATCCCTGTTCTGGATTTGGTGCGCCGCTTTGAAGATTGCGGCGTGGCGGCGGTGATTTTCACCGATATCAGCCGTGATGGGGATTTATCAGGGGTTAACAGCGCTGCGACCTTGGCGCTTGCCGAAGCCGTATCTATTCCGGTGATTGCCTCTGGCGGTGTGGCTGGAATGGCAGATGTGACGGTGTTTGACGGCACAGCGGTTCATGGTGTGATTATTGGTCGGGCGCTTTATGATGGGCGGATCAATCTGGCCGAAGCTATCAACCACAGGCAGGCAGGCTGATGCTTGCGGTTCGGGTAATACCTTGCCTTGATGTGCATGAAGGCCGCGTCGTTAAGGGCATTAATTTTGTTGATTTGGTAGATGCTGGCGATCCGGTAGAACAGGCACAGATTTATAATGATGCCGGGGCGGATGAGCTGTGTTTTCTGGATATTTCTGCTAGCATTGAAGGCCGAAAAGCCATGGCAGATGTCATCAGCCGAACGGCAGACCATTGTTTCATGCCTGTCACTGTTGGCGGCGGCGTCAGTGAAGTGGATGACTTTCGGCGGCTTCTTCTGGCTGGGGCAGATAAGGTATCGGTAAACTCATCAGCGGTAAGCCACCCTGAACTTTTATCAGAGGCCGCCTCACGATTTGGCAGCCAATGTGTGGTGCTGGCTATTGATGCCCGGCTTAACGCAGATGGTTGGTATGAGGTGGTCATTCACGGTGGACGAACGCCAACGGGCATTAATGCGGTGGAATGGGCGGCGCGCGCTTGTGTGCTTGGGGCAGGGGAAATCTTGCTGACCTCTATGGATGCTGATGGAACAAAAAACGGTTATGATTTGCCCCTGACACGCGCCATTAGCGATGCGGTTTCGATACCGGTGATTGCCTCTGGTGGCGCAGGATCAGCAGAACATATGGTGGATGCTGTGCGCGAAGGGCACGCATCAGCGGTGTTGGCGGCATCTATTTTTCATTTTGGGTTATTGAAACTTAACGATGTGAAACACGCCATGGCCGCACAAGGTATTGAAATGCGCCTGCTTGAAGGAGAACACCAATGAGCAATGCCATTCTTGATGAGCTTTATCAGATCATTCTCTCGCGTAAGGGGGAAGACCCGAAGGTGTCATGGACAGCAAGACTTTTGCTTGAAGCCCCTCAACTGCCTGCTCGAAAACTTGGTGAAGAAACCACCGAGGCGATTATCGCCGCGATGTCAGGTGATCGTGATGCGCTATTGGCAGAATCAGCAGATGTTGTTTATCATCTGTTGGTAGTGTTAGCGGCCGCGGATATTACGCTTGAAGAATTATGGGAAGAATTATCACGCCGCCGCCAGCAATCCGGGATTGCCGAAAAGGCAGGCCGTGATCACACAACATCTTAATCTTGATCAAGAGAGGACACCATGAGCCAAAGCGATTATGATCCCGATAACATTTTTGCCCGTATCCTTGATGGCCGTTTGCCATCTCAACCGGTAGATCAAGATGAACAGACTTTCAGTTTTGCGGATATCAACCCTCAGGCACCACAGCATCATTTGGTGATCCCTCGCGGAGCTTATACGGATCTGACAGATTTTGCCGATCGCGCCAGTGATAGCGAATTGGCGGCGTGGGTCAGGGCACTGGCGCGTGTTGCCAAAACCTCTGGCGTGGCGAAAGAGGGCTATCGGGTCATTGTCAATATTGGCGGTCATGGTGGACAGGAAGTGCCGCATCTTCATGGTCATGTGCTAGGTGGCGCGCCTCTTGGCCCGATGTTGACGCGGCGCTAATCCCCTTTTTGATCTGATTTTGAAACCCACGGCTTGCGTGCTTTTTATTTTCGTGTCAGGCTCAACCGATACGCGAAAAACAAAAAGAATACTAAATTTATGCAAGCATCACTTCATACCTTGGCCTTTCGTGGTCTCGAAACGGTTCCTGTCCATGTTCAGGTACATTTGTCTAACGGCCTGCCGAATATTGCGATTGTTGGGCTTGCTGATAAATCGGTTGTGGAATCCAAAGAAAGGGTACGGGCGGCGTTATCGTCGCTTGGCTTATCTCTGCCGCCTAAGCGCATCGCCGTCAACTTAGCACCAGCGGATCTGGCCAAAGAAGGCTCACATTATGATTTACCTATCGCGCTTGGCCTCTTGATTGCGATGGGGGCTATCCCCTCTGACAGTGTTGATCATATGATCGTCATGGGTGAACTGGCTCTTGATGGCGGCATCACTGGGGTGAACGGTATCTTGGCGGCGGCTCTTAGCGCGGCGTCAGAGGGAAAAGGTATGATTTGCCCAGAAACGAACGGAGCCGAAGCGGCATGGAGCGGCGATATCAAGATCATCGCCGCCCCTAGCCTGATGGCCTTAATCAACCATTTGCGAGGGGATCAAGTTTTGCCTGATCCCAAAGGGCGAGTGGCGGAAACGGCTTCAGACTTTCCCGATATCGCAGATTTGCAAGGGCAAGATATGGCGAAACGCGCGCTTCAGATCGCCGCGGTTGGGGCACATAATTTGCTGATGGTTGGTCCGCCTGGTTCGGGTAAATCTATGTTAGCGGCTAGGCTTGCTGGTATTCTTCCCCCGATGCTGGCCAAAGAATCCCTCGAAGCCACGATGATCCATTCCATGGCTGGGCATTTAGATAAAGGGGGATTGATGGTCTCGCGCCCTTTTCGTGATCCTCATCATTCTTCTTCTGTTGCCGCGTTGGTTGGTGGCGGGGCAAAGGCTAAACCCGGCGAAGTCAGCTTGGCGCATGGTGGGGTGCTATTTTTGGATGAATTGGCAGAATGGCCGTCGCATCAACTGGACTCGCTCAGACAAACGATTGAAACAGGACGATCAGTGGTTAGCCGCGCCAATCACCATGTGACATATCCAGCCCGATTTCAGCTGATCGCGGCGATGAATCCATGCCGTTGTGGTTACCTTGGTGATCCCTCACGCGCCTGCACCAAAGCGCCGCGCTGTGGGCGTGATTATATGACGAAAATCTCTGGGCCATTGCTTGACCGATTTGACATGATGATTGAGGTGGCGGAAATTCCGATCTCTGTTCTGAACAATCCCTCTGCGTCAGAAAACACAGCGACAGTGGCAGAGCGCGTCAAAACCGCAAGAGCGAGGAGTTTTGATCGGCCCTTACAATCAGAGGGCATGGTGAATGCGCAACTTGACGGCCCAATGCTGGATGAGGTGATGGGGCTGAGCGCATCAGATAAGGAATTTCTTCAAACCAGCGCTGAAAAATTACGGCTTTCAGCACGGGGATTTCACCGCGTTATGCGCGTGGCGCGAAGCATCGCTGACCTCGAAGCAAAAGATAGGGTTGAAAAGCAACATATCGCTGAGGCCATGCAATATCGGTGGTTGCCACTATTGTCATGATGCGTTGCCTTTGGCAAAGACATTTAGAGTTTTGTAAGGATATTATCCCAGATCGCTTTTGCCAGATCTATTCCGCTAAGACGCTTGATCTCACGCAAGCCAGTGGGGGAGGTGACATTAATCTCGGTCAGATAACCACCAATCACATCAATGCCGCAAAACAACAGACCATGGCTCTGCAAATACCCACCAATGGCCTCGGCAATGCGCAAATCATCTGCGTCTAATTCGGTTTTTACCGCCTTACCCCCAACATGCAGATTTGATCTGGCCTCACCCTCAGCAGGCACACGATTAACCGCGCCAACAGCCTTGCCATCAATCATGATCACCCTTTTATCCCCCTTGCGGACAGAGGGCAGATATTGCTGAATCATCAAGGGGGAGCGTTCTAGCAAAGTCATCATTTCAATCAAACTGGACAGATTGCTATCACCGGGCTTGAGGTGAAAAATCCCGCTTCCGCCATTACCATGCAGAGGCTTAATGATGATATCCTCATAGCGTTCACGAAACGCCTTGATCTCCGAGATGTCTTTGGTGATAAGCGTTGGCGGCATCAATTCGGGAAATAAAGTTGCCACCAGTTTTTCAGGAGCATTACGAACAGAACCTGGATGATTAACAACTAGGACCTTATCCATAATGGTCTCAAGCATATAGGTGGCGGTGATATAATGCATATCAAACGGGGGGTCTTGCCGCATCAAAATGACATCAAGATCGGTCAGATCAATGCGCTCGTCTTGGATCACCTCAACATGATGACCAACCTCATCTTGAACGCGGATCCATTGGCCTTTGGCGGTTAACCCCTGCCCGGGGATCAACGCCAACTGATCAGGATGATAGGTGAAAATACGATAGCCGCGAGCTTGGGCTTCGAGCGCAAGGGCAAAACTGCTGTCACCAAGAATATCGACCTCAGCAATAGGGTCCATCTGAAGGGCAATGTTAAGCGTCATGGGAATGCCTTAGACTTACTCGCGGTCGTCTTCGTTGATACGAATATAATTCACAACCGTAGTCCCAAAACGCAAATCTTGGGCATGGGCAACCACGCGATTCATTTCTTCTTCTGACCCTGCGATGCCGCTTAAGTAAACGACACCATTGACAACATCAATGCTGAAGTTCAAAGACGAAACATCCATATCGGTGATCAATTTGCCGCGCAATTGTGCCTCAGAAGCAATATCCTTAGCGCGATCCTTGATTGAACTTTCGTCACGAACATCCAATTCATTGATCACTTCAACCACACCGTGAACTTGCCATGCCATTTGCACCGCCTTCACCGCGTCTTCGGGTTTTTCCACCGCGCCCGTCAGCAAGACAGAGCCTTGATTGACATTCACCTTGACGGCAGAAAATAAGCTCACATCTTCTTGAAAATAACTTTCGGAAATCTTTGTGCCAATAACGCCATCACTGATGCTTGTGCTAAACCCTTTTTCGGTAGTGCCAGCGGCAACAGCGGCGGCGCCTACCCCGGCAACAGCACCAACACATCCTGATAAGCCAATGGCCATGACACATAAAAGGCATAAGGAACGCAATCCTAGTGGCGAGGCTTTTGAGGTATGGTCAGGTTTGGTCATCATAGCTTTCCTAATGTTCGCTTGGCGGTTTGAGCAAATCTTAGGCCAAGTTATACACCCTAATCACGGTATCGGGCAACACGTTATGCGCAATCATGGATGCCACATTAGCAATCCAATCCAACATTCTTAGCATCAAAACATGTCAAAAAAGTGATCGTTAATAAACCGGATTCTGCCATAGGGTCTGACTAATGCCACCACGATTTGCATTTCGTCATTCTGATGGTCAGGATATTCCGCCAGAAAACCCTTTGCGGCATTAATAATTCGCTTTTGCTGGCGCGGTGATGGCAGAACCGCCTCAAGGGCATCATCACTTATGCTGGTAGTGTATTTGACCTCAACAAACAAAAGCCGTTGCGGTTTGCTCATAATCAGATCAATCTCACCAAAACTATTGCGATAGCGAGCCGCCAGTTTACGCCAGCCTTTAAGCCGTAATCGCACGGCAACCAGTGTTTCGGCTTGTCTGCCCCGGCGTTCGGCTTGGCGGCGTTTTTCAAGACCAGTCATGCGGTGTCTATGGTAAGCATCAGATCATAGACCCGGGATTTCCCTGCCCCGGTGTCTGTGCTGATTTGGCGAACGGCATCACGGCGACTAACCCCTTGGCTTAGGCTTTCTTTCAAAAGACCCAGAATGGCCTCATCGCTTAGATCGGTTTCCAAGGCATCAGGCGGCGCGATCATCACCACGACTTCCCCTTTTGGCGCACCGGCTAAACGGAAATGTTCAGCAAGATTAGCGGCAGTATCGTGCCAGCTTTCTTCAAAAGTTTTGGTCAATTCACGGGCAATGCTGCAAAGCCGTTGGGGTGAGATAAGGGCAATATCCGCTATGGTATCACCTAGCCGCCGTGCGGATTCATAACATATAATGGTGGCATCAATGGTCATTAGGTGATCAAGGGTTTTTTTTCGTTTCGCTGCGGTATTGGGCAGAAAGCCAGCAAAGTAAAACCTGTCTGTGGGTAATCCGGAGATGACTAATGCGGCTAACAGCGCTGACGGCCCCGGCACAGTTGTCACGGGGATACCACGTTCGCGGCAAGCCTTTACCAAACGATATCCGGGATCAGAAATCAGCGGCGTTCCGGCATCACTCACTAATGTGACGGCTTTACCATTTTCTAATTCTGCCAGCAGGTTTTCGCGCGCTTCGGCGGAGGTGTGATCATGATAAGACACTAACCGCCCAGGCTTAAGGCCAAGGCGTGACAACATCAGACCGGTGTGCCGCGTATCTTCACAAGCAATCAGATCCGCATTTGTTAATGACGCCACCGCACGGGGCGAGATATCATCAAGATTGCCTATGGGTGTCGCTGTGATTGTTAACCCGGGGGATGTCATGGCTTAGCCTCTGGCACTTTACGCTTCGCAGAAATCATAATAGACTATATCCCAAATGGGGGATATTCGGAAATGACCCCACAGCAAAAGGATTAAAGATGACCATATTGCCATTTTGCTTCCATCACCATTTGCGATGGATCACGCTAATGGTGGTGATTTTTTTTCTTCAGGCCTGCACCCCTGAACAACAAAATGTGGCTGTCTCCCAAAACGCCTCCACCTTGTCTTCTGATCAGGTTGAGACAGATGAAAACACGGAATTGTCAGCCCCCAATACAGGTTCAGCGATCCCATCGTCTCAGTTGAGCATAATCACCGAAGACGAGATCACCCCTAAGGAAAGCAAGCTTGATCCTTCGCAAGCTTTTCGGGATCAGAAATCTGATCCGGTGAGCGTTGAGCCAGACTTAGATATTCTGAATCAGGAAATTTTCGGCTTTAGTGTTGATAACGGATTGCCCTTGGCAACCCTGCAACCAGAAACGCAAACCGATATTGATGAGGTTGATGCCGCAATTGAATGGATTTTTAATGGCAATCCTATTCCTAGCCTTTCACCAGATGCTTCATCAGAAACTGGTCAAGCCCCTCTATTGCGAGACATCCCCGTGGGGGGAGAGGGTGAAATGGGGGATTTGCCAGTTAATGATTCATCGGCAGAGGTTTCTGCCAATCCACCAAGTTCTGAACAGGTTTTTGATTTTTCAACCCTTGAACAGGTTTTTGCCATCATCAACAAATCAGATTTGGAAACGGTTGCCATTCCTGCCCCTTCGCGGTTTCCACCAAAATCAGATGGGGTGCAACGCGCGGCTGTGCTTTTGCCATTGACGGGACCCTACCGCCAGCTAGGGGCAGATTTGCGAAACGCGGTGGATATGGCAGTTATTAGTCTGGCGCGTCCGCAATTCGAAGTCATTTTCATTGATACCGCAAATGATGCACGAGCCGCGGCTAGCGAAGCGGTTGCGGCTGGCGCTAATGTGATCATTGGCCCCTTATTTTCAAGCCAAACCGCAGAGGTGGCACCTCTGGCGGCAGAATACAACATCCCTATTCTTTCGTTTTCAAACAACAGCAGCATCAGCGCACCGGGGGTGTGGATTCTTGGTCAGCAACCTGAACAAGAATTGGACGCCGTGCTTAGTTATGGGTTGGCCTCACTGACAGCGCTTGAAGGTATCCCGCGCGAAAACATTCGGGTTGCGGTTGTGACCAGTGACACGGCCTATGGTCATAAATTGCGTGACTTTAGCCTGCGCCGACTGCAAGAGTATGGGGTCACACAAGTCTCGCGGCTTTTGCTTGATCAGAGCATTTTGGATGCTGAGACGCGCCTGCGGCAAACCATCAAACAATTTACCCGTTGGAGCAAAGAAAGCCCTGATCCGATTTATGATATGGTGATTATCGCTGGCGACGCGGATTTTACCTTACGCGTGGCGCCGGTCTTGGTATGGCATGACCTTGATCCCAAAAAAGTTCGTTTTATTGGGCCTTCGCAATGGAGCCGACCAGATATGATTTCTGAACCATCGCTTCAGGGCGGTTTATATGCCACTGTGCCGCGAGATCGCCGGTTGCGGTTTCAAGCCGCATGGCAAAAATATTTTGGAGAGGTTGCAAGCGAGCTAGCCCCATTAGGCTTTGATGCGGTGGCGGTCGCCAGTTTGCTTAAACCAGAAACATCTGCCGAGGATATCCTTTTGCGCCCCACAGGTTTTGCTGGGTTTAGTGGCGTGTTCCGCCTTTATCCTGATGGCAGTAACCGGCGTCAATTCGAAGTTAGGATAATCAATAGCGGAAAATCCACGGTTGTCAGGCCAGCCGATAACAGTTTTTGATCATTTTAAAATGCGCCCAATGACGGTGTTCATGACTGTTTTTCCATCATCGGTCAGGGTA
>JALRFL010000145.1 GCA_023259875.1 Alphaproteobacteria bacterium | reverse complement strand
TATCAAGCGCATCACTGACCACAACTCGCCAATCCCCCATAGATGGGGTCATGGAAAGAAAACTTGTCATCTCACGAATTTGATCAATGCTGATAGTTTTTCGACCAGCGTCTCCCCCATGCCTAATGATCTTGAGGTCAGGATGCGAACCGGCACGGATTAGCCGACTCACTTGATCCCTAGATGCTCCTATGATTGCCGCGGCATCATCACCGAACAAAGGGTCTGATTGATATGACAGCAATCGGGCGGCCAAATGTAACGCCGCCGTTGCCTTACCAATACCTTCAGGTCCAGCCAAAATCCAAGCCGGATGCGACCGGTTGGTGGGCAACAGAATATGATCAATAACCTCAGAATGCCCCTTGAGACCAAAACGATCAAACGGATAAAGATCATCATGTTGATCCGTTGCCGCCTCAGCCATGATTACATCAACGCCCGTAATCGCGGCTCAAGCGCAGAGATAATATCTTGATGCACCTGATGTTCGTTTTGATCCGCGTCAATGACGATAAAGCGTTCCGGATGCTCTTTTGCCAACTGCAAATACCCTTCGCGCACCTTTTGATGAAAAACATCACCTTTGCTTTCAAAACGCGTTTCTGTGTTATTGCCGCGACCATCCACACGCTTCAACCCGATGACGGGGTCGAGATCAAGCAGCAGAGTCACATCCGGAACAACCTGATCAAGGCAACGCGAGTTCAATGTCGCAATCAGTTCCGCCTCAACGCCTCCCACAAGGCCTTGATAAACCGTGGTGCTATCAAAAAACCGATCAGAAATGATGGCCTCACCTCTATCCAGAGCAGGTTTAATCAAGCGCGTGACATTATCGCGCCGAGAGGCTGTCATCAGCAAGGCTTCGGTTACCGCATCCCAACGATCACGATCACCTGTGACTAGCAATTGGCGAATTTCTTCTGCGCCAATCGTGCCGCCGGGTTCACGGGTAGAAATCACCGGCCTAGGCCAAAGCAGATCAAGCCAGTTTCGTAACAAGCTGATCTGGCTAGATTTTCCGCACCCCTCACCGCCTTCGAGAGAGATAAAAACCCCATGGTTCATTTGCTAACAGCCTTGGTTTCCATGCCAAAAATCAGATAATGAAGATAGGCACCGGGATAACGGTAAAAGGCCAAATCCTCAACCGCCTCGGCGGCTACCAAGGGGTAATGATACATTTTCCCATCAATGTTAAGGGTCACTTGCCCCAATTCCTGCCCTTTAGCAATCGGCGCAGAAACACTGGATGGCCAATCGGTTTGGGTGGTGACCGTATCCGCAGACGCTTTGCTCAAAACCTTTGAAATATCGTCAGAAACCGTCAAAGGCACAACGCCGCGCTCACCCATCCAGACCGAGGCATAGCCTAACACATCCCCTTGATTTACCAACTCATAACGGGTGAACATCCGAAAGGCGAGATCCATTAATCGGATGCTTTCATTTTTTCTTTCTTTTGATGAATTGAGCCCATTGACCACCAAAATCATGCGCTGTTCCCCGCGCTTGGCTGAGCCAACGAGACCATAACCTGAGGCTTCAGTATGTCCGGTTTTAAGACCATCCGCCCCTTCTGATCCAAAGACCAGAGGGTTGCGGTTGCTTTGGGTAATGTTGTTATAAGTAAATCCGGTTTCCTTGAAAATGCCGTAATATTCAGGGAAATCTGTAATCAATGCTCTTGCCAGAATAGCAAGATCACGCGCCGTGGTAGTCGTTATTTCATCTGGCCAGCCCGTGGAATTGCCAAAAACCGTGTTGCTCATGCCCAATTCTTTGGCTTTTTCTGTCATGCGTTCGGCAAAGGCTTCTTCTGATCCAGCTAGGCCTTCGGCGACAACGATCGCCGCGTCATTGCCGCTTTGTACAATAATGCCGCGCAACAAATCACCAACCTTGACTTGGCTTCCGGGTTCTAAAAAGGTGCGTGAACCGCCCTTTTTCCATGCTTTTTCTGATACCAGAAATGTATCATCCATGGTCAGACCGCCATTTTTAAGGCGATCCAGAAGCAAATATACCGTCATAATTTTCGCCATTGAGGCTGGCTTCATTGCCTCATCCGCGTTTTTTTCAAACAACACATCGCCATTATCAAAATCCATAATCATGACATATTCCGATGGGGATACGATTTCTGCCCTAGCCGGCATCGTCATCATCACAGACAAGGCGAGAACAAAGAAAAATTTGGTAAGATGTGAATATAAAGACATGGTTTTTCCTTAATGATGGGTCATCTGCCAACAGAAATGCCTAAAGGCTGAGGCCAACATGTGGTTAGAATGTGGTCATTCAAGGATAATTTTTGACCCCTGATATCCTTTTTTGATGACAGATAGCAAAATGCGATCAGCTTCTTCAACCGTGGACACAGGGCCAAGACGCACCCGATGCAAAACATCAATCCCGTTATCAAAGCTAGATATTTCGCCCTCCGCGATATCAGACACACGACTCATCACCGCGAGGGCGTTATTTTTACTGCTAAACGCCCCTACCTGAATCCAGATACTTGTTGCAAGAGCGTCACCAGTAAGCAAGTTTGGTGATGAAGAATTGTTAATCAGGTCAATAGCGGAAACCGATGAACTGACCCCATTTCCCCCTATGGTTTGACCGTTGTTTAACACTAATGTGCTGGCAGGGACTTCGGCGGCTTGGGTTGAGGGAAGTTCAGGTTTGGTCAAATCCGCAAGCATGGGGAAATTCCCCTTTTTCGCCTCGCGTTCTAAGCGCAGGCTTTCTTCTACTAAAATTTGCACCCTCACCCGTGCCACACCATTTTTATGGAACCCAAGAACTCGCGCCCCCTCATCTGACATATCAATGATGCGGCCAGCAACAAAAGGCCCGCGATCATTTACACGCACCGCGATAGATCGCCCATTTTCGAGATTTGTTACCCTCACCACCGATGGCAGTGGCAAGGTTTTATGTGCGGCAGAAATCAGGCTTGGGTCAAAAATCTCACCATTGGCGGTGGGTTTACCAGCATCCGCCTCACCATACCATGAGGCAATACCCGTTTCGTCATATTCCAAATCGCGTTCAGGATAATACCAAACCCCAAAAACCTCATAAGGATTACCAATTTTATAATGAGGGGTTGGCGTTACGCCAGCGTCTTCTTGTTGGGATTTATTGATTTTCTTAAGCGCGGTGGCGGCTAGCTCTAAATTGGTGGTACAAGCCGACATCCCTATTAAGACAAACGCACTGAATATCCATACCCAAAACCGCATGATTATTCCTCACGCATACTATCAGCCAAAGTGCCAACAGCGATGGCAAAATAATTGGATCGATTCCATCTCAAAATAGCTTCGTAATTGGCATAGACCAAATAGGCAGGCCCATCCGCGCCATCAGGCAAAACCAATCTGGCCTGCAAAGGCCGCGTTGGTAACGCAGATCCATCAGCGCTTAACACCCCTAATTTTGCCCATTCTGGCAAAGATTTTTTCGTTTTGTTATCATGGAGCGCCATAGCCTTATCCGGGCTGGCAACACCAGAAGACGGCAGTTTGACTTCACGCCCCCATGTCATATCATCTTGCCAACCAACGCTTTTCAGATAATTTGCCGCTGAAGCAAAGACATCAGACTGGGTCGTCCAGATATCTTTATGCCCGTCTTTATCATAATCTTGGGCATATTGACGGAAAGAGGATGGCATAAACTGGCTTTGTCCCATAGCGCCAGCCCAGCTTCCGTTCATTTCCTCAGCAGAAATATGACCTTCTTCGATGATATGCAGGGCATCCATCAGCTCTTTTCTAAAGAACTCTGACCTGCGACCATCATAAGCTAGCGTGACAAGAGCAGGAATGACCTTGAATCCCCCTTGTACGCGGCCAAAATCGGTTTCAATCCCCCATAACGCCACAACAAAACGCGGTTGAACACCATAAGTTTGCCCAATTTCCTTCAACAGGTCGCGATGCTCATCAAATCTTGCCTTTGCCCTATTCTGGCGCGAAACGGGAACCACACGCTCAAGATATTGGGCAAAAGTCAGGGTGAACTCAGGCTGACTGCGATCTAGTTCAATAACCCGTTCAATCAGTTTCACATCCTTGAGTGCCGCATCAAGGGTCGCATCAGATATTCCATCAGCAAGCGCATCTTTGCGTAATTGCGTCAGCCATTGATCAAAGGACGCATCCGCAAGCGCGAGTGGTGCCCAGAGCATGAAGCCAATTGCCAGAATGATGCGCATCACATATGTCTCCGCTAGTTGTCTTGATACTATATGTTGTATCTCTTATAGGGACAAATGACAATATCAATGGCGGCTTAGGGATGAAAAAATAACTTCCCTTCTATCAACAAAAACAGAACTATTGGCACGGTTACCGTTGCTATCACCGTGCTGATCAAACACGAGGTCGCGGCGCGACCCACATAATGCTGATAATGTTGCGCCAGCATAAACACATTCGCGGCCACGGGTAGACACGCGCTAAGAATAGCAACATTCATCCACAACACATCTTGCCCGGGGAATAGAAAAAAGATCACCATCAGCAAGAGCGGATGGGCAAAAAGGCGGTAAATAGTGATCAAGCCAATCTCTCCAACAGAGTTGCGAAGCGGCTGACCATATAAAGTCATGCCAAGAGCGAATAACGCCGTGGGTGCTGCCGCCCCTGATAGCATCACCACCAATCCGTTCACCATCTCTGGCAATTTCAACTCAAA
>JALRFL010000043.1 GCA_023259875.1 Alphaproteobacteria bacterium | reverse complement strand
GCAAAAGTGCTATGGGGGCAGATCGGGGTTGTGGATCATAAAGCCGCGCGGCTTGCCGAAGACGCCGGGATCAAGGTGGTGATGAACCGATGCCCAAAGATTGAGCTGTTTCGCCCCTTTTGGAAGCCGCGTTTAGACTTGAAAATTTGATACTAAGGGATAGCATCGGGTAAAGAGAGCATAGCGAAAGAGGGCTTTATGCGCGCGCATCACCAACAGAACGATCATCTTGCGGCGAGTCTGCGGTTATCCCAGCAAGATTTGGATCAGGCTTGGTCATTGCCCCCACAAGTCTATACCGACCCTGCAATTCTTGCCTATGAAACCGAAGCGATTTTTCGCCGCCATTGGCTTTGTCTTGGCCGCGGTGATGTGTTGGCTGATGCCGGGGACTATACTTGCCTTGATTTTGCTGGCCAAGCGATCATCTTATTGCGAGATAAGGATGGGGTGCTAAAGGCGTTTGCCAACACTTGTCGGCATCGTGGCGCACGACTGCTAGAGGGGTCAGGCAAGACCGCTGGCATAAGATGCCCGTTTCATAGCTGGGCTTATAAGCTGGATGGCACACTTGCTGGCGCGCCGAAAATGGATGAGGTGGATGGATTTTGCAAATCTGATTTTGGGCTGATCTCATATCATGTTGCCGAACGGTTGGGGTTTGTCTTTGTCTGTCTGGCAAAAGACGCCCCTGATCTTGATGCGGCACTAGGTGATTTTGCTGACATTCATTCGCCGTGGCCGCTGGAAACCCTTGTTTCAAAGCGCCGTCAGCAGATTGAGGTTAACTGCAACTGGAAAACCTTTATTGAGGTGTTTAACGAATATTATCATCTGCCTTTTGTTCATCCGGATTCTATTGATGATGTTTATGATACCCCTGATGAAGGGGATGTTGTGGATGGGCATTTTGCCAGCCAGTTTGGCAGCACCGAAGGCACGGGCGGACTGTTGCAAACCACACAGCAAAAACCTCTGCCGCTCATGCCCGGACTGAAAGGCCGGGAAGCCAAAGGCGTGCGTTATACTTGGCTGTTTCCAAATATGACCTTTGCGGCAGGGGTTGATGCGGTTTGGATTTATGAAGCGTATCCTCTGGCGGCGGATCGCTGTCTGGTTTATCAAACCGCGTGTTTTCCCCCAGAAACCGTTCAACATGAAGATTTTGAGGATTTGGTTAAAGCCTATTATCATCGCCTTGACGCCGCGTTGGGTGAGGATATTCCAGCATTGATCAATCAGCAAAAGGGCTTACAGAACCCTGATGCAAGGCAAGGCCGGTTTCAGCCGCATCTTGAGGTTAATGTCGCGCGATTTGCGCATTGGTATGCTGATCAGATGCTTACCAATGCCTCCTTTGTTTCTTCAGAAAAGGAAGGCGCGGCATGATGCCATTGCCGCTTGGCTAAACCGTGATGACTTTGCTATATCAGGCATCATCATTATCACCATCAGTTCTGTTTGAAACGAAAACACCTTAATGACGCATCAGCTTGTTCGCCAAAATGTTTTGGATTATGTCATCCTGCTCACCCTGTCGGTGATATGGGGCTCGGCTTT
The DNA here is from genome assembly GCA_023259875.1 of Alphaproteobacteria bacterium. GTDB lineage: Bacteria > Pseudomonadota > Alphaproteobacteria > Puniceispirillales > UBA1172 > UBA12202. Next base: position 9,058 of record JALRFL010000043.1, on the reverse strand, counting down.
TGGTGCTATCAAGGTGGCGGTGGAGGCAACAGGGCCATTATCGCTGGTGGCGGCTAGAACTTCTCTTGGGTTTATCACGGTAGGGGCATTTTTGGCTTTCACGGGGGGATGGAAAGTCGATGTTAAGGCTCTGCCTTATCGCCGTCTTATAGCGATTGCCCTCATCGGAACGGCAACGCCTTTTTTTCTTATCGGTTGGGCGGAACAGTTTGTCGATAGCACAGTGGCTGGGCTTTTGAACGGGGCGGCGCCTCTGGTTACGGTTCTGGGGGCGCATTATATCACCGGGGATGAGCTGCTGACAAAAACAAGATTAGCAGGGGTGTTGTTTGGTTTGATTGGGGTTGTTCTGTTGATGCATGAGGGGATTACCAAAGTTGGCAATGCCTCAATTCTGGCACAGCTTGCCTTGGTGTTTGCGTTTTGTTGCTATGCGGCTGGAAATCTGCTGGTGCGAGGACAAACGGCATTGCGTCCGGCGCAATTAACTTGCTTTAGTTTGCTGATTACCGGGATTTTGTTTATGCCATTTGCGCTTATTTACGAACAGCCAGAACTTAGCCAGTGGAGCGGTGAGGTTTGGTTAGCTTTGATATGGCTAGGGGCAATATCCACCGCGCTGGCCTTTTCGTTGCGTTATGTTTTGATCAACCGCGCGGGGGCTGGCTTCATGTCCAATGTGGGGTATTTGATCCCTATTGTGTCCTTGCTCATCGGGTATTTTGTTTTAGGGGAGTCTATTAGCCTGACCAAAATCTTAGCCATGGCGGTGATCCTTATCAGCCTTTATATCATCCGAATGGCAGGAACAATTTTGCGGGTGCGAGCAACTTAAAAATCCCGTTGCTTCGCCCCTTTATGGTCGTCACCCCGGCGCAGAACCGGGGATGGCGTTTAAGTTAGCCTTTGACGGTTTCCAAATAGGACACGCATTCATCGACGCTGTGGACATCGGCAAACTTGGCATCAAGATCAAACAAATTCCATGCCACTGCCCCGGGAATACGGTCACCGATACATTCCCGAACACCAATGGTGCGGAACCCGTCTGCAATCCCGTCACAAATCGTTTCCCTGACACAGGCCGTTGCGGTAACGCCAGTGACGAGAATAGTGTCAACATTGGCGGCGCGCAGAATGCCGGCGAGTTCTGTGCCATGAAAACTGCTAGCCCGTTTTTTCAGCAGAGTATATTCGCCTTCAACAGGGGCGATGCGGCTGTCAATGGCCCAAAGCTCTTTGTTTTTGATATCCACCACATCAACCGGAATCTTGCAATGCCAAAGCCCCATATCCGTAAACTCTGCGTTGCGGTCAGTGACTTCATAAGCCGTGGTCACATGAATGACCGGATGCCCATGCTTACGGCACGCCGCGAGCAAGCGTTGCATACCGGGGATAATTTCTTCATCCATTTTTTTCTGGTCACAGGTAAAGGGGTTGCCAGGACGCGTCCAAGCGTTAGCCAGATCAACGGAAACCAATGCTGGTCTCTTACCAAAGCCAATACGCCGTTGGAAACCACGCTGTTGATAAATTTCTGTTGCTTTGGCAAAAGCCTGATTCAGCATGCTGTCTAGCTCTTCCCAATCCATATCTTGTTGACTCATGGTCTTAAGGCCTTTCAATTTTAAGGAATTTTATCTTTGAGCTTTTCAATATAGTCCTTCGCCACGATGAGTTCAATGACATTGTCCCTAAGCAAGTCCTAGACAAATGGTATTGACGATATCCGGTGAGTTAGGTGATGATGATAATGTAATGAAAAAATTGATAAGAGGAAAATAATGTATAACGGAAAACTTTTTGACGCTATAAAACTTGGCCCATTGTCTCTCAAAAACCGAATTGCTATGGCGCCATTAACGCGCCAATGCGCCGATGATGATGGCTCGCCTAACGATGAAATGGTGGCATATTATGCGCGCCGGGCAAGAGGCGGTATTGGATTGATTATTACCGAAGGCACATATCCGGCGGATCATTTGTCGGGTGTGGGTTATTTGAATCAACCCGGATGCGAGAATGATAAACAGCAAAAAGGATGGCAAAAGATAGCAGAGGCTTGTCATCAATTCGGATCAAAAATTATTGTTCAGCTGATGCACGCTGGCCGTGTTGCCGACCCACGCACCATTAGGGATGGCGAACAGCCGGTCTCAGCCTCAGACACCCATAGCCAGGGTTGGGTGCTATATACCGATAACGACACCGAACTTCATGATCGGGGTCTTAGTGGGGAATGGCCAATGGTTAATTTTCCACCAGCCAGAGCTTTAACCGAAGATGAGTTAAGCGCCGTCGCAGATGATTTTGCCGCCGCCGCCAAGCGTGCGGTTGATGCCGGATGTGATGGGGTAGAGATTCATGGGGCAAATGGCTATTTGCTCTATCAATTTACAGACCCAAAACAGAATCTGCGGACAGATGCTTATGGGGGTTCTGCGGAAAACAATATGCGCTTCCCCCGAATGGTTGTTGATCGGGTTCGTGCCGCAATTGGCCCTGATAAGCTGATCAGCTATCGCATTTCCCAAGACGGGGTTGATGATTTCACAGGCTTCTGGGAAGCTGGACAAGACTATGTTGAAGCGATTGGTAAAGAATTAGGCAAGATGGATGCTGATGTCATTCACTGGTCGAGCTTTAACTGGAAAGACAACCGCTTTGACGCCAGTCAGCCACCTATTCCCGTCACCCTTAAGAAAACCAGCGGTAAGCCCTTTATCACCAATGGAAATATCTTTGATGGGGCAACGGCTGAAGAGGTGTTTTCCCATGACGCAGGGGATATGGTTGCAGTAGGTCGGCCAATTTTTGCCCACCCCGATTGGGCCTATATTGTGGCGTCAGGGATGGATTATGATTGGATGGAATTTGATAGAAAATATGTCATTCAGCCAGCCTATGATTATACCTTTGCCTATCCCACCGCGTTACCTCAACGGGATTGGTCACCGCAGGCAAAACGGAAACGCTAATCCGATAGGATGGAACAATAAAACAAGGGGCATAACATGGCAGACAATTCAGCAACACCAACCGTATTGATTGATAATGATCAGTGCCGCTTGACCTTGTGGTCGTTTGAACCGGGTCAGGAAACCGGCTGGCATACCCATGAAATGGACTATGTGGTCATGCCAAAAGTGGCTGGAAAGGTTCGGCTTGAACATCCTGATGGAAGTGAGAGCCATGCTGATATGTTGCCTGATGCCCCTTATTTTCGCGAAAAGGGTGTGAACCATAATGTTATTAACGCTGGTGATGCGCCGTTTTCGTTTCTTGAAATGGAATTCAAATCCTAACAGAAACGGGTTTTTGTTTTTCTGTTATGCGTCAGGGCAACGCATCGGATAGATAAAGCAAAATCTGCAAGCGCAGTTTGGAGGCGGTTGTCTACGTCAGGTCTTGCGTATTGTTAAGATTTAAGTAATCATTAAGTTTGGTGCAGACGCGCCATTTTCAACGCGAATATGGCGATAAATAACAATTGAGGAAATCATGAAATCCAGTGTTGATCTGAATTGTGATATGGGTGAAGGCTTTGGCCATTGGGTACTTGGCGATGCCCCTGATGAAGAATTGATGAAAATTCTTAGCTCAGCCAATGTGGCCACAGGCTTTCACGCAGGTGACCCAAATTCGATGGATAGAGTGGTTAAATTAGCTAAAGATTATGGGGTCGGACTTGGCGCCCATCCGGGGTATCAGGATTTGCGCGGTTTTGGCCGCCGGTTTATTCAGACCCCTTCTGATGAGCTGATTAATGATATTATCTATCAGGTAGGGGCGTTACGGGAATTTGGGCGCCGCCATGATGTTGAACTTCAGCATGTGAAGCCGCATGGCATGCTTTATATGGAAGCCGCACGCAACGAAGAGCTTTCCACCATGTTGATTGATACCTTGATGAAAACCTGTCCTGATCAGATGATCTTTTGCATGGGGATTTCTTTGACGCGTAAGATTGCGTTGGAAAAGGGCTATCCCAGCGCGCGTGAGTTTTACGCGGATCGTGATTATGATGATAGCGGCTCTATCGTGTTTGCTCGCAAAGTGGGTCAGCTTGATCCCAAGACGGTTGCTGATAAATGTGTTCGCGCTTGTATCGAAGGCAAGGTGAGAACTGTGGAAGGCAATGATATTGATATCGCTTTTGAATCCATTTGTTTCCATTCGGATTCGCCGGGTGCACTAGCGATGGGTCAGGCCATCCATGATGCTTTGAAGGCTAATGGAATTCAGATCGCTGCCCCTATTCCAAGCGCGGCGTGATGTTCATGAAATTGAGGCTAATATCAACAATTAAGAAAGGTATGTCATGACAGATATTCAATCCCCTCTCCCGGGTACATTTTACTTTACCCCTTCACCGGGGGAGCCCTCATTCAAAAGCAAAGGTGATGCCGTTAGTGAGGGTGATGTTATTGGACTGATTGAAGTGATGAAAACATTTATCGAAGTTAAAGCCACACAAGCTGGAACATTCGACAGCTATGTGGTTGATAACGAACAGCCTGTTCAGGCAGGTCAGGTCATAGCAAAACTTTCATAGATATTATGGCAATCAAAACCTTACTTATTGCTAACCGAGGGGAGATCGCGGTTCGTGTTATTCGGGCTGCAAAGAGCCTTGGTATCAAAACCGTTCAGGTCTATTCCGAAGCCGATGAAGATATGCTGGCGGTCAAGCTGGCAGACGAAGCCATTTGTATTGGCCCGGCGTCGGCGGCGCAATCCTATCTCAATCATGATGCTATCATTTCTGCCGCGAAGGAAACAGGGGCAGATGCCATCCATCCGGGGTATGGGTTTCTTTCTGAAAACGCCGATTTTGTTCGGGCGGTTAGCAATGCTGGGCTGATCTTTGTTGGCCCTGATGCGGATCTGATTGAAAAAATGGGTAATAAAATTGCCGCAAGGCAAACCGCCATGAAGGCAGGAGTGGCGGTTGTGCCCGGATCTGATGGTGCTATTTCTGATCTGGATGAAGCGGTTCGGGTCGCGAATAAAATTGGCTATCCGGTGATGATTAAGGCTGCCGCAGGTGGCGGTGGTCGTGGCATCCGTATCGCAGATGACGAAGCTAGCTTGCGCCGCCTTGCCCCACAGGCACAGGCAGAAGCCGCGGCGGCGTTTGGCGATGGCAGTTATTATCTGGAATATGTTGTTGTGAATGCCCGTCATATCGAAGTTCAGGTGATGGGGGACGGAAAGTCAGCGGTGCATTTCTTTGAGCGCGAATGTTCACTTCAGCGTCGCCGCCAGAAAATATGGGAAGAGGCCCCATCAGCGACCCTAGATGAAGCCACCCGTCAAGAGCTATGCCAGTCGGCGGTGAAGCTAACCCAAGATATCGGTTATGTCGGGGCTGGCACAGTGGAATATCTTTATGAAGAATCCACGCGCCGTTTCTTTTTCATTGAGATGAACACCCGAATTCAGGTGGAACATCCGGTCACCGAAGCTATCACAGGATTTGATTTGGTGGCAGAAATGATCCGCATTGCTGGTGGCGCGGCGTTATCCATGTCTCAAGACGATATCAAGATTAACGGGCATAGCATTGAGGTTCGGATCAATGCTGAAAACCCTATGATGCAGTTTCTGCCTTCACCTGGTGTGATCACAAGCCTTGCCTGTACCCATGCGCCAGAGGTGCGGTTTGATCATTTTCTCTATGAGGGTTATGCCATTCCCCCGTTTTATGATTCCCTCTTGGGCAAATTGATTGTTCATGGAAAGAATAGGGGTGAGGCTATTGCGGCCTTGCACGAAGCCCTAGAAAACACCATGATTTCTGGGATTGAAACAACAATTCCTCTGCTGATTGCCCTTGCCAAAGACGATGAGGTTAAGGCAGGTCAAGTGCATACCAGTTGGTTAGAACACTGGCTGGAACATAATATAGAAAACATTAAGCCCTAAAAATATGACGATAGCCAAAGGAGAATAGAGTTGAAAACACGATACACATTTGGCGGTGATGAACATATTTACATCGAGATGGACGAGGAAATGTCCCTTGATGCGTTCTTTAAAAGCCTATCCATGAGTAACGCGGTCAGAGAAGCAAACATTGATGGCGTGACCGAGATATGTCCTGCAAATGCCTCTTTTCAGGTCAAGTTTAACCCCGATGTCATTCATCCCGATGATTTGCTGGAAAAAGTAAAAGCGTTAGAGGCGGTTGCAGAGAAAGCGGAAAAACGGATGAACACGCGTATCATTGAGATACCCGTCTATTATCAAGACCCTTGGACCCATGAAACCTTAATGCGGTTTCGGGAGCGGCATCAAGACCCAAGCGGAACGGATTTGGAATATGCCGCGCGGATCAACGGTTTTGATAGCGTTGACGATTTTATTACCGCGCACCATTCGCAACCATGGTTTGTGTCCATGGTAGGTTTCGTGGCAGGTTTGCCATTTCTGTATCAGCTGGTGGAAAGAGACAAACAGCTTGAAGTGCCTAAATATCTTCGCCCTCGGACAGATACACCAAAACTGACCGTTGGGTATGGTGGTTGTTTTTCTTGCATCTATTCGGTTCGTGGGGCAGGTGGATATCAAATGTTTGGGATCACCCCTATGCCTATCTATGATCCTGAACAAGAGGTCACCTATCTCAAGGATTTTATGGTCTTGTTCCGTCCAGGCGATATTGTCAAATGGCGACCGATTGATCGCGCCGAATATGATGCGATCTGTCAGCAAGTTGAAGACGGCACCTTTACGCCGAAAATGGCTGAAGTTGAGTTCGATCTGGATGCGTTCAACAAAGATATGACGGGAACAAATGCCCGTTTGATGGAGGCTCTCAATGGCGCTTAAAATTCTTAATCCCGGTCTTTCGACCTCAATTCAGGATCTTGGTCGCCCGGGGTATTTCCATTTGGGGATTCCTATTGGCGGCGCGATGGATCGGTTTGCGATGCGTGTGGCGAATATGCTCGTCGGTAATAACGAGGACGCGGCAGGTCTCGAAGCGGTGTTCATGGGTCCGGAAATCACCTTTACCGAAGATGCCCTGATCGCGGTCACTGGCGCGGAATTGCCAGTCATGTTGGATGGTGTTGAACAAAACACATGGACGGCTATCGCGGTGAAAAAAGGGCAAACGCTAAGCTTTGGGTTTCTGCAATCGGGCGCGCGGATTTATATCGCCGTCAGTGGAGGCATTGATACCCCCGAAGCGTTGGGCAGTCGATCCACTTATCCCATTGGCGCTCTTGGCGGTGTTGATGGCCGAAATGTTGCGGCAGGTGATGTTCTGCCATTAGGGAAGTCTGGTCATGGTAAGGCTGGCGCCACCGTGGCACCCGCGCATCGCCGCCTGCCTGCAAATCCTGCGGTTTTGCGTATGGTGAAGGGGCTATATTGGCACCGTTTGACCGAGGCATCCGGGGAGCAATTCCTCAATGATGAATGGAAAGTAGCCCCAGAGGCAGATCGTATGGGCTATCGGTTCCGTGGTGGCAAACCACTGGAGTTTGTTGATCGGGAACAGCCTTTTGGCGCAGGTTCTGATCCATCGAACATTGTTGATGGTTGTTATTCCTATGGGTCTATTCAGGTGCCGGGTGGAACAGAACCGATTGTGCTTCATCGGGATGCGGTGTCTGGCGGCGGCTATTTCACCTTAGGGGCGATTATTTCGGCGGATATGGATTATATCGGCCAATTGCAACCCCATACACCGGTTAAATTTGAAGCGGTTAGCATGGAGGATGCGTTGGCGGCGCGTAAGGAACGGCATCAGTTATTGGATGAAATCCGCGCCTCGCTGGCCTAGATCATAGAATGTTAAGCGCACCTCTGGTCAAGGATTCCACGCGCCGGCTGGCGGTGCTTGGGACTTCCGTGACTCAAAATCCAGTGCTCAAGGGTTATGCAGAAAAAGATTTAGGCATAGCCCTTGATCTGGTTACTCGTGATGGGGAAACTGCCCAACAGCAGGCCGCGCTATCCCCTGAAAGTTTTGATGTTTATGACCAATGGTTTCATGATATCGATTTGAGCTGGCCAACAGGGTCGTTGATGCCGATTGATATCAATCGCATTGATGCCTTTGACCAGATCAGTATCTCTGCTCTCAATGGCTATACCCCGATCAAAGACAAGAAATGGAAATCCTCTGCACCAGTTGAACGGCTTTATGTTGGCCCGGATATGTCTTTATCAAGCCATCCTTCGGATCAAATTAGCATGATGCCAACGATCTTTAACGCAGATACCATTGCCTTGATTAACGGCGGCAAGGATAGCCGAGATAAGGTAACCGATTGGTCAGATTTGCTGAACGAGGCTTGGCAAGGGGCTGTTGTCATCCAGAAGGATTCAGCGATTTGTGTGGTGGAAATGCTGATGGCGTTAACGGGTAGGGGAGATTTGGAAGTATCCGATATCTCAGACCTCAGCATTGAAGAAATAGACCTCTTTATTCAGCATATTTATCGTTATCTCAAACAAGGGCAGTTCAAAGGGATTTGGGAAGTCGAAGAAGATTTGGCTAATCTGGTGAAGCCTGATCAGCCTTTGTTATGTTCACTGTGGTGGTCGGGTGCGATGCGGCTTCGTGCCGAAGGGCATGAGGTGGAAATGATCACCCCTCGACAAGGGTATCGCGGTTGGTTTGGGGGGCTTGCCTTGTCACAGGCCATCCCCGATTGGTCGCTTGATGCCGCTTATGATTATCTGAACTGGTGGCTGACTGGTCCGGCAGGGGCGTATCTGTGCCGGCAAGGGGGGTATTTTACTAATCTAGCGTCGGTTAAAAATTATCTTCAGCAACATGAATATGAATACTGGGTTGAGGGCAAAGCCGCGCGGTTTGATATTTTTGATAATGATGGCCATCTGCTTTATCCACGGGGCAGCATTCGTGCAGGCGGAAGTCAAGAAAACCGCATGGCTAAAACCGGAGCTTGGAATACGATTATGCCTGAACATAATTATCTGGTCAGGAAATGGCAAAACTTACCATGGGCTTTATAGAAATAAAGGCCAAAAAGGGGGGGTCAGGCGTGCCGCGTCAGCCAAGATGGCAAGGGTG
>JALRFL010000041.1 GCA_023259875.1 Alphaproteobacteria bacterium | reverse complement strand
CCTTGCCGCACCAAACACGCAGTTCTGGCCTGTGCTTACCGGCTCTGGCCAGAATATTGGCAAGGTGACTTCCGCGGTCTTTTCTCCGCGACTCAAAAAGAACATTGCCCTTGCTATGATCCACGTTGATCATAGCAATATTGGCCAAACCTTATCTGTTGATATGGGCAACGGGATTGTGTCAGCAGAAATTGTTGAAATCCCTTTTCATGATCCCAAGAAAACCATTGCCAAAACCTAGGTGTCTTGGCTTTGACTCTATAAGGACATTAGGACAACATCAGCCCCATAAAGGGGCTGATTGTTTATTGGTATCCCTTGAAAAAAGACACCGCATCAGCCTGATCTATCCAAGTGCGAAACCGCGGATATTCCGATGCTGGATGACCTGTCAAATCATGAAACTTATCCGCGTGATTTTCCTCGCTCATAGGGTGTTGCGGTGCCCCAAGTGGCCACACACAAGAGGCCGTAATCTTTGTGCCATTCGCTAGGGTTATGATGATGCGATCCGGTTGATCCGGATCATAATTAGCGTGCATATGTTTTGCTGGCTCTGGGGTGACAGAGGTTAAGGTGATGAGCCGCTGAAGGGTTTTATCCTGCCAGAACTTTGCTTTCAAATCTGCGGTGGTAAGTCGCCCCTCTTTGAGGATTTGCCCCATACACGCTGGCAAAGAAAATAGCGCTTCGTTGTGATTGTGTGGCTGACCAAACGGCAAAATGGCATAATGATAATCTGGCATAGTAACATGAATCGCCGTGATTTCCTCTAGCCGCCCTTTCAGCTGATCTCTTGCCTCAACTGCCGCTGTCATGACGCGGTGGGTATATCCGCAAGACGGCCATGGCTTTATGACGATGCCATAACGAGCAAGCCCCCACGGCTGACCAAGGGATGCCGCCATGTGATCAAGGCGTTGCGCATCATATTGCCCTAACAACCCGACAAAACCCCGATGTGATGTTAAGATTTGCGGCTGTCCTGTCATACCTGCTCTGGCAAGAAAAGCCGATTCCACCCCCGCGCGTGCCGCAAAGCCAGCCTGAAGCGCTTTTGCGTTTGCGCCAAATTGTCCGGTGTAACCAATCGCCTGTGACACCGAAAGTGAAAGCGCATGGAGCGTCTGTTCAGGGGATAATCTCATTAGCCTTGCCGCCGCCGCCGCCGCACCAATCGTCCCTAAGGTGGCGGTGGCATGAAATCCGCGAGCATAATGATCAAGAGTGATGACTTCACCCATGCGCATGATCACCTCAAGCCCAACCGCGTAAGCATGGGCAAAATCCCTGCCTGATAACGGCATAGAGTCAGCTTCACCAGATGCAACAGCCAGTAAACATGGCAAAACCACCGCGGTGGGATGGGTGTTGCCGGGGTCTTCCCAATCATCAAAATCTAATGCATGCGCTGATACCGCATTCACCATGGCGGCATAGGATGGTGATAAGGCTTTTCCGGTGCCATAAACTGGCGTATCACCGGCATAATGAGGAAGCAAAGCTTCAAGCAAGCGACCTGTCACCTCTGATGACGCCCCTCCAAGCATACAGGCAAAGCCATCGGTGATCGCCATGCTCATCAGCGGCAAAAGATCATCAGGGGCTTTTGCCCCAGCAATAAATTGTGCCAGCGCCGCGCCGTGGTCGTGCCAATCAGATAATAAGGGGCTGCTGTCCGTCATCAAGGCACCAATCGGATAAGGCGCGCAGAGACACCATCCTCAAGCACATAAAGCGCACCATCAGGGGCTTCCTCTACTTCACGCAAACGCATTGACCAGCTAAAGCGTTCTGCCTCAACCGGATGCCCGTTAACAAACGCCACCCTGATCAGCGCACGGCTTCGCAAGCCACCAATAAAGGCGTTTCCGCGCCATTCTGGAAACAAATCACCGCTATAAAAGATCAGACCAGACGGAGCAATCGTTGGAACCCAAGCCAATTCAGGAGCAATAAAATCTGGCCTTGTCTCATGGTTTGGAATATGCGTGCCGTTGTAATGATTGCCTTCGGAAACTATCGGCCAGCCATAATTGCCACCTTTGATAATCTGGTTCAGTTCATCACCATGTCGCGGCCCCATTTCATGCGCCCAAAGCTGACCGTTATTATCAAAGGCTATGCCAAGCAAGTTGCGGTGTCCCATAGTCCAGAAATGTTTTGCTAAGGCGCCCTTATCTTGGAAAGGGTTATCTTTGGGGGGATGGCCATGTTCATCCACGCGAATAATTTTGCCTAAGGACAGATCAAAATCCTGTGCCGGATGAAGCCGCTGACGATCCCCTGAGGTGATAAAAAGTTGACCAGCATAGGCCGTATCTTTTGGCCCAAAGACCAGCCGGTGTGAGAAATGGCCACCTCCTGAAAGCGGCGGATATTGCCGCCAAATCAGCTTATGATCAATAAGCTTAGGGCTTGGTTCAAGTTCTAGTTTTGCGCTGATCACCGCCGCGTAACTTGAATTGCCGCCATCGTCTGAGGCAACAAAAGACAGATAAACCCGCTGATTGGATTGATAGTCAGGATGCGTGATGATATCACCTAGACCGCCTTGACCTGCGGCAGAAACCTTTGGCACCCCAGCAACAGCAACGCGCTCACCATAAAGGCGGTAAAGCCATAACAGCCCCGGTTTTGTTGTTATCAAAAGATGATCCTTATCAATAAAGGTCATCGCCCATGGGTCATCAAACACCCCCAGCACCGACGCAGTCAAACGGCTATCTGCCGTCCCTGTGATCACGCTTTGGGCAAACCCCTTTTGCGCAAAACCCCATGAACCCAATAAGATGACTAAGAGAAAAAGACGGCTCATCACCAGACCCTTTCTTAACCAGACCTTTTTGTGCATCATGACTCTGGTCATCAGGCTTCATAGCTATGATTGTCACGGAAAAACGCAGCCACCTGATGGCTGTTAAGGTGTTCGTTTACAGGTTGTTCTAAAACCTCATGCCATGCGGCATCCGCCAGTTTGCCATCAACAAAGTGATCACGCCCCCGGGTCAGCAATCCGGTGATAAAGGGTGGGTTAAACTCAGGATGATATTGCACCGAAAACGCTGGAAAATCATACCGAAGAACCGCCATCGGACAATAAGAGGCCATGGCAACAACCGAAGCCCCCGGCGGCAGTTCCGTAACTTGATCTTGGTGCCAGACATAGGCTGGGAAACTGCGCCCTTGGTCATCTGTGAAATCTCTCACCCCAATAACATTTCCGCCTTCTGCCTTTTCGGCCTTCCCACCAAAAGTGTCTGCCATGATCTGATGCCCGAAACAGATGCCGAATATTGGCTTTCTTACCTGTTTTGTTGAGGTTAGCAATGCCCTTAATGGCGACATCCACGCCGCGTCATCATAAACCCCTAATTCCGAACCACTAAGAATCAAACCGTCAAACGCGGCAAGCGCAGGCAAAGGCTCTCCTGTTTCTGCGATATCGTAAATGGTGAAATCCGCTTCCTTAAACGCCGGGGCAAGCCAGTCTAAGATTTGGTGGCTAGCGCGGCGCAATCCCGTTAACAAAGGTTCAGGATGCCTTGTCAGATCAAGAATGGCGATCTTCATGTCTTAGCCTTAAAAGATAAGTTGCTGAAGCCATTATACGCGCCAAAATCAGTAATGGCAAAGGCTTGAAAAACCATTTCCCCTTTTTCAAAAAATCAGGTCTAAATATCAAAATTATTTTCAATTTTTTTGTTCTTCTTATGACTTCTGATCGTATCACCCATTCTCGCGGTATTGTCCTCGTCTTTATGGCTGGGGTACTGTGGTCAACCGTAGGCCTTGGGGTGCGCATGATCGCAGACGCGGCGGCGTGGCAAATCCTGTTTTTCCGCTCAATCAGCCTGTCTCTCTTTCTGTTCGTGGTGATTTATGCCATGCGCCGACAAAACCCAATCACTCTGGCAAGCCAAATGGGGTGGAATGGGGTCATTGGCGGATTAGCGCTGGTGGCGGCTTATGCAGGGGGAATATATTCGGTTCAGGTCACATCGGTGGGTAATGCGCTTTTGTTATTTGCCTCTGCGCCATTTATGACCGCTATTCTAGGGCAGATTATCTTAGGTGAGGCGGTGCGCCGTGCGACATGGGTTTCGATTGTTGTCGCTATCATTGGCATTATCATTATGGTTGCGGATAAATTTGGCGGCTCTGCGCTTTATGGCAATCTGGCGGCCTTAGGCTCTGCGCTTGGCTTTGCTATTTTCACCATTACCCTCAGGCGCGGCAAAGCGACGGATATGATGCCAGTGGTATTTTTATCTGGCATTTTTGGCATAGGCATTATGGCTGTCATTTGTTTTGCCACTGCCCTACCTTTAAGCCTTTCTGCTAATGATATGGGATTTTCACTTGGCATGGGGGTGTTTCAGGTTGGTGCAGGATTAGTGCTTTACACCCTAGGCTCACGGACGGTTCCAGCAGCGGAATTGACCCTCTTGTCATTGGCAGAGGTCGTGTTAGGGCCGTTCTGGGTATGGTTGTTTCTTGGGGAAACCTTAACAACTAACACCATTTTCGGCGGCGTAATTCTGCTCATTGCGATTGCCGCCAATGCCCTATCGGGACAAAGACGGACCCCCCCTATTCGCGCCATTTAGATAAGGATGGATAGGCGTTGACATGATGCTAGCGAACTGATTAGCCTAAACTCTATATGCGCGTGCAAATCGGACATGATTCTCTGATTTCATAAATGAAATTAAAGGCAATCGAATTTAAGATGGCAAAGGTGTAATGATGGCGGAAGCAAAAGACACAAAAGCAATGAAATCCCATTATCGGGTTGTGGTCATTGGCGGCGGCGTTGTGGGGGCATCGGTTCTCTATCATTTGGCAAAAATGGGCTGGACGGATGTTTGTATGCTGGAACGCTCGGTGCTTACAGCCGGCTCATCATGGCACGCCGCAGGGGGTATTCATGCCCTAAACGCAGACCCCAATATCGCCGCGCTTCAAGCCTATACGATTGATTTGCTTGAGGTGATCCAAGAAGAAAGCGGCCAAAACATCGGCCTGCATATGACAGGCGGCTTAACTATGGCTGGCACACCTGACCGGTGGGAATGGTTACAATCGGCTTATCGGGTGTTTCAATCCATCGGTATCGAAGATTGCCGTCTGGTCACCCCCGAAGAAGCCGGTGAGCTTAATCCCATCATGTCCACCGAAGGATTATTAGGCGGAATGTGGGCTGACCGCGAAGGGTATATTGATACCACAGGCACAGTTCACGCCTATGCGGTGGCGGCGCGGAAACGGGGCGCGGAATATTTTGAACATACCAAGGTGGAATCTTTGGAACAGACCAAAGATGGCTGGCGTGTCAACACCGATAAGGGCAGCATCACCTGTGAGCATGTGGTCAACGCCGCCGGTTTATGGGCAAAACAGGTTGGCCGGATGGCAGGGATTGAATTGCCAGTCTCGCCGCTAAAGCATCACTACCTGATTTCTGACACTATCCCAAAACTGCAAGAATTGGATTTTGAAGTGCCGATGACGGTTGATCTAGAGGGATTTACCTATCTGCGGCAGGATCAGCACGGGGTTTTGTTAGGCATTTATGAAATCAACCATGAACATTGGGCCATGGATGGCGCCCCGTGGGATTACGGCATGGAGCTGTTCCAAGAACAGACAGATCGCATTGAAAAAGAATTGATCATGGGCTTTGAACGCTACCCTGCCCTTCAGGATGTTGGGGTCAAAACATGGGTCAATGGGGCATTTACCTTTTCCCCTGATGGCAACCCCCTGGTAGGGCCAGTGCCAGGCAAACCGGGCTATTGGTGTGCTTGCGCGGTGATGGCTGGCTTTCTTCAAGGCGGCGGTGTTGGCAAGTCCTTAGCCGAATGGATGATCCATGGCGAGGCCGAAGCAGATGTCTATGGAATGGATGTCGCGCGTTACGGCAAGTTTGCGGAAAATAAGCAATATATCAAAGAAACCACAGGCCAGTTTTATTCGCGCCGCTTTGTGATGACCTACCCGAATGAACAATTGCCCGCTGGCAGGCCTCTGAAAATGGCGCCAGCGTATAGCGAGATGACAGCGGCAGGGTGCCTATGGGGCAACAGTTGGGATATGGAAGTGCCGTTATATTTTGCCCCAGAAGGGTTTTGTGAAACGCCTTCTCTAAAGCGTTCCAATGCCTTTGATTTGGTGGGTGAAGAATGTCGCGCCGTGCGATCCTCGGTGGGCTTGCTAGATATCTCTGGCTTTTCCCGATTTGAAGTGTCAGGGCCAAAGGCCGAAGATTGGCTTAATCACATCATGGCAGGGAAAATCCCTAAGCCCGGCCGCGTAAAACTTGCCCCTATGCTAAGCGAAAATGGCAGACTCAAAGGGGATTTGACTGTCTTTAATTGGGGCGACGGGGTGTTCTGGATCATGGGGTCATATTACCTGCGCGCATGGCATATGCGCTGGTTTAATGACCACCTCACCGATGGGGTCAGCATCCGTGATTTGGGTGAGGACATGGTTGGTTTCTCGTTGGCTGGGCCAAAATCGCGCGAGGTTATTGCCAAGCTGACCGATAGCGATATCGAAGCCTTACCTTTTATGGGCTGTGGTGAGTTTGATATCGGGCTTATTCGGGCCAAAGTTGGCCGACTTTCAGTGGCAGGTGAGCTGGGCTATGAGATCAATTGCCGAATGGGGGATCATATCGCGTTGCGCCGGCTTTTGCTCG
>JALRFL010000161.1 GCA_023259875.1 Alphaproteobacteria bacterium | reverse complement strand
AGTTTTTCTGCAACTGAGACAGCATCCAATAGGTCTTGTTTGCTTGAGCAGAACTCATCATCATCATCATCTTCCCAATTTTTCATGAAAAGACCTCTGACATGATATCCTTCCTGCTTGAGTTTCCATGCGGTTACTGCTGAATCAGATTATTGATATCTATAAAGGTAAGGCATAGGGCAGGATCATGAAATTAAACGGCAACGCCATTCGCCCCGGAAATGTTATTGAACACAACAAACGGCTCTGGGTCGCTGTCAAAATCTCGCATGTCAAACCCGGTAAGGGCGGCGCATTTGCACAGGTTGAACTGCGCGATATTCGTGATGGGACAAAATTAAATGAACGCTTTCGGTCTTCTGAGACCGTTGAGCGCGTGATTCTGACCGAATCCGAAGCCACATTCCTTTATGAGCAAGACGACAAATTGGTGTTTATGGACCAAACGAGTTTTGAGCAAGTCGAAGTGTCTTCTGACATGGTTGGCGATCAGGCCGTTTACCTGCAAGATGGGATGACCGTTACCATCAACAGCCACGAATTCGAGCCGATTTCCATTCAATTACCTGACACCATTGTGGTAGAAGTGCTTGAGGCAGACGCCGTGGTTAAAGGCCAAACCGCATCATCCAGTTATAAACCTGCTATGGTCGATGGCGGAATTAAAGTCATGGTGCCGCCACATATTGAAGCAGGGACGCGTATCGTCATCAAGCCAGAAGATGGCAGTTATGTGGAACGGGCAAAGGATTAACCCTGTTGATTTCAATGTCATCCGTAGGATGCTATCATTTTAAGCCTGTGTTAAAGGCGATAAACTGGCTTAGGACAGTGTTGAAAGGATAAGACCATGGCGCAATCCGCGCTTATCAATGTGATCTGGCGTGCCGCAGAACGCGCTGCGCGTGGACTTATCCGCGATTTCGGTGAGGTTGAAAACCTGCAAGTGTCGCGCAAAGGCGTTGCGGATTTCGTGTCAAACGCTGATACCGATGCTGAAAAAATCTTGGTTGCGGAATTGTCTAAGGCGCGCCCCGGATGGGGTTTCATCATGGAAGAAGGCGGCGTCATTGCCCCTGCCGAAAGCGATGGGCCATCATGGATTATTGATCCTCTTGATGGCACGACTAACTATCTGCATGGGATACCGCAATTTTCTATATCCATTGCCGCGATAGATAAACCACTAAAACAAGGCGGTAAGATTATCGCTGGTGGTGTCCTTGATCCTATGAGAAATGAGTTTTTCTTTGCTGAGGCAGGAAAAGGTGCATTTCTTAATGATCGGCGCATTCGGGTTGCTGGGCGCAAACAAATGGGCGATGCCCTGATCGCCACTGGCATTCCCTTTATGGGGCGCGGCGACCAACAAGACCATGACAAATATTTGAACGAATTGCGCGCGGTCATGGCGGCTTCATCGGGTATCCGCCGGCTAGGGTCAGCCGCACTTGATCTGGCATGGCTGGCAGCAGGACGATTTGATGGCTTTTGGGAACATGGCCTAGAAATCTGGGATATTGCCGCAGGGGTTCTGATTGTTCGTGAAGCTGGGGGGATGGTTTCTGATCATCAGGCACGAAGCAAGGTGCTAGAATCCGGCAACATCGTGGCAGGAAACAGCAGTATGCATTCTGGGCTGTTGAAATTGCTGAAATCCAGCCGCGAAAAATAAAACCATTATCATCACATTATTGCCTAAAATTATCTGTTATAATGCTGCACAGGTCTAAACCTAGGCATTCTAGGTTAGCCAGCCTGAGGGCAGTTGGTTTCAGAGGAGGTGATAATGCGTTATCCAACCCGATACATTATCCGCATGGGTGTTTTCCTAGCGATAATAGGAACCTTGGGGGGATTGCTTTACGCCCCTCTCAAATTTGCCTTTCTGGGCAACCCCGTCATCAATAGCATTATTCTGTTTTCGCTCATTGTTGGCATCGTCTTTGTTTTTCGTCAGACCACAAAGCTTCTTCCTGAATATCGCTGGATGATTGCGATGCGTGCCGGGCTTAGCGGCAATGGCCCGATGCATCACAGCCGCACACAAAAGCCAAGCTTACTTGCCACGGTTGCTGTTGTGTTTTCTGATCCTGACAGGCTTCATAATCGGTTTTCTGCCCAAAGCCTTAGGTCGGTGCTAGATGGCGTGGCGGTTCGGCTAGATGAAAGCCGTGAAATTTCCCGCTACATGATTGGTCTTTTGGTGTTTCTTGGCCTTTTGGGTACATTTTGGGGCTTATTAGAAACGATCCAAGCCGTAGGCGCGGTGGTCGGTGGCATTGACACCCAAACCCCTGATTTTGGCAAATTGATGCAAGAGTTTAAGACAGGCCTTGATGCGCCGCTTGATGGCATGGCGACGGCGTTTTCATCATCACTCTTTGGCCTCGCAGGGTCACTGGTCTTGGGCTTTCTGGATTTGCAATTAGGCCAAGCATCAAGCCGGTTTTATTCTGATCTTGAAGATTGGCTTTCCACCATGGCGCGGTTTAGTGATAGCGGTGGTGACGGCCTTGATCCAGCGGTGTCCATGGGTCTATCAGAGGAAGCCGCAGACCGAATGCTGGAATTAACCCGACATATCAGCAAATCCGATCAAGAGCGCAGTCAAATCCTTGCCACGCTTCAAGAGCTTAACCGCACCCTTGCCAGTATGCGCCAACAGCAAGATCAATATCATATGGTCGCAGAAGGATTAGATAATCTTCAGCAATCGCTCGGCTTGTTGGCTCAGAATATGACCAGCGACCGCAAAGATATGATTGATGCGATGACCACGGAATTGCGCGCCTTGTCACGGGCTATCGCCGCGATTTCCCGAAAGGCGAATTAATGGCTCTTGCTCGCCGCACTTCATCTATGCGTGACCAGAGCCTGATCTGGCCGGGTTTTGTTGACGGTTTGGCGACCTTGTTGATGGTCATCATCTTTGTTCTGATGGTGTTTTTCTTGGTTCAAATCAATCTGGCGCAACGGCTCTATGGGCAGGATGCGAC
>JALRFL010000142.1 GCA_023259875.1 Alphaproteobacteria bacterium | reverse complement strand
CAAGGGACAAAAACATTCCAAACCCATTATTGGCAATAAAGGGGAATGGATGCGCTGGGTCTAATGTTTGCGGTGTGATGATCTGAATAATATCTTCTAGGATATGTTGTTTGATATGGTCTTTGTCTTCATTGGTGATTTCCCCCGCCTTGATCACCGATACCTCATTTTCCGCTAATTCTTTGAGCAAAACCGGCAAAATGGCTTGCTGATATTCAAGCAAATGCCGAACCCGTTCATCAATTTCTGCTAATTGGCGTTGCGGCGTGACAAAGCTATTATAGTAATCCAGTTTATTACCATTTTTGACCAAATGCTTGAGGCCAGCCACGCGCACGGTTAAAAACTCATCCAGATTGCTAGCAGAAATCGCAATGAACCGAAGCCGTTCTAGCAAAGGATGGTGGGGGTTAGCCGCCTCTGCCATGACGCGTTCGTTAAAGGCAAGCCAAGACAATTCCCGATTAATCAGGTGATAGTCTTCTTCAATTTCCATCGGTGGGATAGCAAAGGTCTCTGACAGAAAGGATGATCCTTCCTGATCGGTGTTCACCTGTGCCGCCCCTGTTAAATCTGAGGCGGTGTCTGGATTTATATCTTTAGGCTCAATGCTTTTCATGTTGCGCCGTTTTATCTCATTTAACCAAAATGCGGATCTTTGCCCATCGTTGCGTCCCATGAACAAGGTCTAGATTGATCATGGCGTTGACGATAAGCTCATGATATAACAATTTTATGACAAAAGCACGATCCCATCACACAAACCATCTGATCATCGCGCCTTCTCTTTTGGCGGCGGATTTTGCCAATCTGGCTGAAAACATTCGTCAGGTTGAGGCGGCAGGCGCGGATTGGATTCATCTTGATGTTATGGATGGGCATTTTGTTCCTAACATTTCATTTGGCGCGCCTGTGATCGCGGCGTTGCGGCCTGTCACGACGCTTCCTTTTGACTGTCACCTGATGATTGCTCCAGCAGAACCTTATCTAAAGGACTTTGCCGATGCCGGGGCGGATCGCATTATTGTTCATGCCGAGGCCACCCATCATCTTGATCGCTGCCTTCAGATGATTGCGGATGTGGGGTGTCAGGCTGGCGTGGCTATTAATCCTGCCACCCCGATTGAGACTATTTTTCATGTTCTTGATCGGGTTGATCTGGTTTTGCTTATGACCGTGAACCCCGGATTTGGCGGACAATCCTTCATCACCTCCGTTCTGCCAAAAATTACCGCCATGCGTTCTGTGATTGGTGATCGTCCTATCCGGATTGAGGTTGATGGCGGTATCACCGCAGAAACCGCGCCACTTGCCATTTCTGCCGGAGCCGACACGCTGGTTGCTGGCTCATCCGTCTTTAAGGGCAAGGCTTCGGATTGGGCAGACCATATTCGCGCCCTTCGCGGATAATTATATTTTTGTAATTCCTGCCTTGCCAAATCTGTTTTTGTTCCGTCATATTAATGTGATCTTATAAATATTGCTGGGATACGCATTGGGGGGATGATGCTTAGCCAAGACCAAAAATCCTTTTTTCACGAAAACGGCTATCTGGTTGTTGAAAACGCAGTAAGCGAAGCTTTGCTTCAACGCCTTCAGGATGAGTTTTCTGGATGGGTTGAAGAAAGCCGCCAGCACGACGCCCCTTTCGGCACCATGCTGGATGGCAGACCAAGATTTGATATGGAAGCCGGGCATAACAAAGAACAGCCAGCGTTGCGCCGCGTCAGTTCCCCTGATGAAATCTCTGAAAGCTATTTTGAAGCCATGGCAAATAGTGGCGTCACCGACGCGGTGGCGGAGTTGATCGGCCCAAATATTAAACTTCACCATACCAAGATTAATTCCAAATTGCCGCATTCGGCGACCGTGGTGAAATGGCATCAGGATTT
>JALRFL010000105.1 GCA_023259875.1 Alphaproteobacteria bacterium | reverse complement strand
CTTGCCGGCTTTGGCTTTTCCTTTTCCTGATTTTGGCTTGCCGCCGGGGTTGGCATATGTTTTGGTTTTGCCAGATTTAGCCGCCTTAGGTTTTGCCCAATCGGGCTTGCCATGCTCTCTTTTGTCACCGGACTTGGCTTCCGAATAGGGGCGTTTGCTAGGCTTGGCGTTCTTTTGAAACTTGGCTTTATGTGTAGGCTCAGGCTTGCCGCGTGCATCGGTTTTTGATTTTGGTTTTGCACCATGTTTTGGCATAGATTTTGGTTTTGGCTTGGGTTTGACGCGAACACTAGGCTTTTGGCTATCGCCATCATTGGATGCGTCTTCCCATGGCTTATAGGATCTTGGCTTATCTGATTTTGACCAGCCCGAACGAGGTTTGTCAGACCGGCTTTTTTCGCCGCGAGGCGCGCCTTGGTCTCTTGCCCGTTTCGGTGGGCGTCCTCGACCCATGCCTTTTCCACCGCGACCCCCTAGGCGGTTGCCGCGTGAAGGTGAGGGAAGATCAGCGATCAATTGCCCATTGGCATCGGTGATGATCAACCGGCCACCTGCCACCCCCATAATAGGGCGCAATTTACGCTCATCATCAGGGGCACAGAATGACACCGCCAATCCGGCTAGTCCGGCGCGGCCTGTTCTTCCGATACGGTGAACATAGGCCTCTGGCGTGTCGGTCAGATCAAAATTCACAACCAGCCCAATACCAGCAACATCGATCCCTCTTGCCGCCACATCGGTGGCAATCAAGGCCTTTAATTCGCCGCGGCGAAACTTATTTAACACTTTCTGGCGCAAGCGTTGGTTCATATCCCCATGCAGGGCATCAATAGCATACCCTTGCCGCGCCATTGCCTTGGCTAAGGTATCCGCTCTGCGTTTGGTGCGAATAAACACCAGCACTTGTTGATCTGGTCTTTCATCCAATAGCGCGGTTAAGGCCTCACGCTTGACGCCTTCTGGCATAAGAATGACACGCTGATTAATTTTCTCGGCAATATTTCCGCTTTGTGGGGCTTTGATTTCCACAGGATCAGTCAGAAACTCTGCGGTAAGTTTGCGAATTTCAGGTGGCATTGTTGCAGAAAACAGCATGGTTTGGCGTGGGCGCGGCAACGCGGCGGATATCCGCTTAATCGCCGGATAAAACCCTAAATCAAGCATATGATCGGCTTCATCAAGGATAAAATGACTAATGTTATCGAACCGAAACACGCCGCGCTTGACCAAATCTTCAAGCCGACCAGGGGTGGCCACAACAATATCTGCACCTTTGTTAAGGCCGCGGATTTGTTCATCATAACGTGCGCCGCCAAACACCGTCATATGACGCAGATTCATATCTGCGGCCAGTTTGCGTATGTTTTCTTTGATCTGTATGGCCAATTCACGAGTAGGGGCAAGGATCAAAGCCCGAGGCGCGCCCCCCGGCCGGGTTGGTTCACCCCTGTTCAAATGGGTCAATAACGGCAACAGGAATGCCGCGGTCTTACCTGTTCCGGTTTGGGCTAGCCCGACCAGATCACGGCCTTGCAACAGCACTGGAATGGCCATGGATTGAATAGGTGTTGGTGTTGTTAAACCTTCGCGCGTAAGCGCCTCCATTAGCATTTCATCCAGATCAAAACCGGTAAAGAGATCAATCGTGGCCGCGTTGGATAAAGGCTCACCACCTTCGGGCGAAGGGTTGGCAGAGGCGGATAAAGAAGGGGTCATGGATTCTAATTTCTAGCTCTTTGGCTGTCGCTTGGTCATGGATCAACCGACTCTGGCACCATAACACTGGCTTCTCATGCGCCTTTCTGGGGAATTTGTCAATGCGTGGCTGGTGATTTGCCTCTCGCATTTGATTGCGGAAAGGATCAAATTATGCTTACAGTTTAGCGCGTTTGTTCAAACGGCTCTTTGTGATAAAGAGAATATCGCCTGAACATATGAGTGATCAATGATAAGACCTAGCAGAGTGCGTTGATGGAAGTATTTGATACGGTGATTATTGGCGCTGGATCAGCAGGATGTGTGCTGGCAGGGCGTTTGGCTGAGGATAAACGAAAAAATATTCTTGTGCTTGAGGCTGGCGGCCCTGATCGCTCCCCGTGGTTGCATCTGCCTATCGGTTACGGCAAGACTTTTTATCATCGCGGTGTCAATTGGATGTTTGAAAGCGAACCCGAAGCAGGGCTGAATGATCGGGTTAGCTATTGGCCTAGGGGTAAGGTTGTGGGGGGGTCAGGTGCGATTAATGCCATGGTTTATGCTCGTGGTCTGCCTCATGATTTTGATGATTGGGTGGCGGCTGGTGCTGATGGCTGGGGCTGGGATCAGGTTGAGAAAACCTATCAGGCGATGGAAACTCAAATTGCACCAAATGGACAGAAATCAGGCAACGGCCCAATGACGGTTCAAGATGTTTCTGATCAGATTCATCCAGCAAACCGGCATTTCTTTAACGCGGCGAATGAATTGGGTATTTCGCGGCAAGAGGATTACAATCAGTCCCCGTTTGCCGGCGCTAGCATCTATCGCATTAACACCCTTGGCGGACGGCGCAACGCCTCATCTCGGGCGTTTCTGAAACCAGCATTGCGGCGCGGTCACATTACGCTTCGCCCTCATGCGTTAGTTGATCGCCTTCATATTCGGGATGGCCGTGCTGAGGCGGTGTCTTATTTCTGGCGTGGAAAAGCGCATAAGGTTGCCGCAAACGCAGAGATTATTCTTGCCGCAGGGGCAGTGGCCTCCCCCGCGATTTTAGAACGCTCAGGTATTGGCGATGGCAAACGCTTATCCCAGCTTGGCATCACCACGGTGGTGGATAATCCTAATGTCGGGGCGCATTTGCAAGACCATATCGGGGTGAATTATTATTTTAAGGCGACTGAGCCAACCCTGAATAACATTCTGCATCATTGGCCGGGGCGCATAAGGGCTGCGTTTCAATATGCCTTTACTCGGCGTGGGCCACTGGCCTTGTCGGTCAATCAATGTGGGGGCTATTTCCGTAGTGACCCAAGCCTAAGGTTGCCAGACCAACAGCTTTATTTTAACCCTGTTACCTATACCACGACCCCATCTGGCACGCGCAGCATTGTCAACACAGACCCGTTTCCGGGGTTTATTATCGGGTTTAATCCGGCGCGCCCCACGAGCCGAGGGCATATTCATATTCGGTCTCTGGATGCGGCGGATCAGCCTGTGATTACCCCGCGTTACTTGACCACCAACGAAGACTGCCAGAGCGTGATCGCCGGAGGCAAGTTATGCCGTGATTTTGCCCTGACTAACAGCTTGAAAGCCTTGATAGATACGCCATTCGTAAGCGATATTACCAGCATGAGTGATAACGATATCCTAGAGGATTTTCGCCAAAGATCAGGCACGGTTTTTCATCCGGTGGGAACTTGCCGAATGGGACGAAATGCCAACACCGCCGTGGTAGATCAGAAATTACGGGTCTTTGGCATAGATGGGTTAAGGGTGGTTGATGCCTCTGTGTTTCCAAATATTACCTCAGCCAATACCAACGCGCCAACAATGATGCTGGCTTGGCGAGCGGCGGATATCATCCGTGAGGACAGAATATGACTGGGCTTTATACCGCTTCTGGTGCAATGGTGGATTATTATGAGGCTGGTGAAAACGATGTCGGACCTCGGATCACGCGGCTTGAAACTTTCACGACGCCGCTGATTGGATTTGTTCGCGTGACCACCGAAGATGGGCAAGAGGGATGGGGGCAAGTTTCCACTTATAACAGTGATATCACCTGTCAGGTTCTGCATCGTCAGATTGCCCCATGGGTGCTTGGCCGGGGGGTGGACGCCTTAGAACAGCTGGTGGAACTCATCCCTTTAAGAGAACATAAATTTCCCGGCACTTACCTTTGTCGAGCCTTGGCTGGGTTTGATACGGCGGTTTGGGATTTGCGCGGCAAGATGGCTGGCAAGCCTGTTGCTGAATTGCTTGGTGGTCAGGCGGGGGAGTTAAGGGCCTATGCTTCATCTATGCGCCGCGACATTACCCCCGAAGATGAAGCCGAGCGATTGTTAAGGCTTCAGGGGGAATGGGGCTTTGATGCGTTCAAAGTGCGCTGTGGGGCAGAATGTGGAAATGATCGGGATGAATGGCCGGGGCGGAGTGAGGCCATTATCCCTTATATTCGTAAAGCCATGGGTGATCAGGCCAGTCTCTTGATTGATGCCAATTCTGGCTTTACCCCAGCGCGCGCTATTGCCATAGGGCATCTCTTAGAAGACCATGGCTACGAGCATTTCGAAGAACCCTGTCCTTATTGGGAGCTTGAGCAAACGGCTGAGGTGACTAATGCGCTGAATATCGCGGTGACTGGCGGCGAGCAAGATTTTGACCTGCGCCAATGGCGGCGCATTATTGGCAAGCCAGTGGTTGATATTGTGCAACCTGATATCATGTATCTTGGCGGCATTTGCCGCACCATGCAGGTGGCCAATATGGCGGCTAAGGCGAATCTGCCTGTTACTCCGCATTGTGCGAATTTATCCTTGGTCACGCTGTTCACCATGCATCTGATGCGAGCCTTGCCACAGGCCGGAAAATATCTGGAGTTTTCTATCGAAGGCCCAGAATATTACCCATGGCAATATGATCTGTTTGTTCATGACCCCTATCAAGTGAACAACGGCAAGGTGACGGTCACAGATGCGCCAGGCTGGGGCATTGCTATTCACCCCGAATGGTTGGCGCGATCACAATATCATATCAGCGAAACCCCATCATGACCGCGTTCACCATTGAGCATATCGCTGATCCTCTGCGATTGGCAAAGCTGGCCGAAGCCTTAATCCCTATCATGGATGCGGCAGGTGAGGCGATCATGGCAGTGAAAGAGGCCAGCAAATCTGATGATCATTATCAAGGGGTGGCCGCCAAAGAAAAATCAGATGGCAGTCCAGTGACCCTTGCCGATGCGCGCGCTGAAGCCATGATTCTGCCAGCCTTAGCGGCACTAGCCCCTGATCTTCGGGTCATTTCCGAAGAACACGCCGCCAGTCATCATCTTCAAGCCCCATCAACTCATCTCTGCGCTCTTCAACGATGTCATAGATGTCAGGGTAATCTGCTGCTACATCAAGGAAGGTAGAGCCCCGCGGCGGGCGAGGCGGACCAGCCCTTCTGCGGGGCCGAGATCAGCACGTCCA
>JALRFL010000076.1 GCA_023259875.1 Alphaproteobacteria bacterium | reverse complement strand
CAGGGCGGCAGGGGCCTCATACAGACAGCGTTGGAGCCATAGACATAGACCTCGCGGCCCGTCCCCATATCGGTGATGGTTAAGCAGGTGCCCTGCCCGCCGAAATTGGCATCAACGAGACGGTTCAGGGCCTCAGCATTGATCTCATCCCCGTCACGGGTCGTCATAATATCGCGTGTGGCTTCCTCATGCGCCATATCGTAAATTCGCGCCCGGATATCAACCAAGGGTTTGAACATGGCATGGGTGGTCACATCATTAACCCGTTGACCATCCATATACACTTCACGGTTGCCGCGAATGGAATCTTTGTATTCCTTACCTGTTCTGATCATTGTGCTATCCTCATTTCTGGCATAATCATTTCACTCATTTTGAAAAAGACTAGCCATTAAGCAAGCATGAATATTCAATCCACTGATTAGTTTATACCTAATTTACAGATAATGAAATTAGTTTTTAATCTGGGTTAGGATAAAATCAGATTTCGCAAGAACCCAGACTTGCCATCCGCGTGACTTTTATGCACCATGGCAAAAATAAATAGGCAGGGATATGACAGACACACACGCTATTGATATTGTTTCGGTTACCAAAGTATATCCACACCGCACCGACCCTGTTCTGGCGTTAGATAACATCAGCTTTTCAATCGGTGATAATGAGTTTTTTACTCTCTTAGGGCCATCGGGTTGCGGCAAGACCACCTTACTGCGCATGATTGGCGGTTTTGAGGATATTACCAAAGGCCAAATTCTGTTGTTTGGTGATGATATCAGTCGTTTGCAATCAAACCAACGGCCGGTGAATACGGTGTTTCAGCAATATGCCCTGTTTCCCCATTTGACGGTTTTTGAAAATGTGGCCTTTGGTCTTAAGCGGCTTGGGCGTGATGCGGCGTTTATCAAAACCCAAACCCATGCCATGCTGGAATTGATCCGCATGGCGGAGTTTGCTGAACGAAAGCCATCGCAACTGTCCGGCGGGCAACAGCAACGGGTCGCGCTGGCACGCGCGCTGGCTCCGCAACCGAAAGTGTTGCTTCTGGATGAACCTTTATCTGCGCTTGATCTGAAACTTCGCCAAGCCATGCGCGAAGAATTAAAAGAGATTCAAAAGCATACTGGGATCACCTTTATTTTCGTTACCCATGACCAAGAAGAAGCCCTGACCATGTCTGATCGCATCGCCGTGATGAGCAATGGTCAAGTTCAGCAAATTGGTTCACCCAAGGATATCTACGACAACCCCACCAACATCTTTGTTGCTAATTTTATTGGTGAAGCGAATATCCTTAAAGCCACGGTCACTGGCGCGTCAAAAGCCAAATCTTCCTCTAAAGCCAAATCTTCCTCTGGGCCTTCCCTTTGCGTTGATCTGGATTGCGGTATCAAGGGGCTGAATATCTTCTCGCAGTCTTCGTTTAAGAAAGGCGCGCAAATCAATGTCATGATCAGGCCAGAGCGGATTCAGATCAATCCCATGTCGGGTGGGCGCGGTAAGGCCAATGCGAT
>JALRFL010000033.1 GCA_023259875.1 Alphaproteobacteria bacterium | reverse complement strand
TCAGCGTGGCGGTAAGGGGTCTGCGGCCATCGCCTCGGCCATGTCTAGATGCACGCGATCCCCTTCCGGGCGACCAAGACGAGGGAAATCAATGACCACAGGGCCACTGATGCGGCGCAACCGCAACTGGGTTGTCAGGGGTGTGACCATGGCTTGGGCTAACGCAAAGGGGGGCAGGCGAGAATTTGCGCTATCCCCATCAATCACTGCCGCCCCCGGAGGGGTGTTGATATGGAGAAGCCCCCCATTGCTAAGAGGAAATTGGGGGTTAAGCGCGGCCTCAATCTGTTGGTTGATATCGGCGTTGCCCCAGAATGTGCCGTCAAAGTCTCTGATGATCTCTTGATCGGTCAACCGATGCGGTAAAATCACAGAACACAGCCGCGGCAAATCCGGCGCTTGCAGCAATTCGGCAGGGGTAGTTTTGGCTTTGGCGGCGGTCATCACCCCCTCCATATCATCCAAATCTGCCTTGATATGGGCTAGCACCTGATCTGGCGCCGCTTGATGGGCTGATAGCCGCAAGGTTATGCGGATTTTTGTCGATGATGAGAGGCTTCCGAGCGTCGTGGCCATATGCTCTAAGTCAGGTGAGGGGTGATCGTCTAACGCTTGTTTGAGGCGCCGTGAGAAAAATACACCCTTAGGTTCAGGACACAGGCTTTGGAGGATAGCAAAGGGGTTTTCACGGATAATCCCTGCCCGGGCTTGCGGCGGTTTGGTTTCTCTCGCTTCGGCTTGGATGGTGATCACCATCAGCTTGCCGCTTGGCCAATCTGCGGTGTTTTTAACGCGCATACTGGCCTCACCAGCCCCGCCAAGATGAAGCCGGATGCGTCCATGACTGGCAAACCCCTCTTTCACCCTCGCGAGATAAATTGCCCCAGCTAGGGGGGACAGATCACTGGCATCAGAAACGAACACATCCGTCAAAACCCCATCACGGCAGATGGCCAGACGCTGATACCCTGGCATCGGGTCAAGAATAGCTTCATCCTTAAAAGACGCAGTCATGATCGTGTCAAAAGGCCAGCGTCCCGAAGCAACCGCCCCACCTCAGAAAGTGGCAGCCCAACAACCCCTGAATAAGACCCGCTGATCCAATCCACAAAGACAGCGGCCTTGCCCTGAATAGCATATCCACCGGCTTTGCCCTGCCATTCTTGGGTATCAAGGTATTGGGTAATCATCGCCGCCTCTAGGCGCTGAAACCGCACTTTTGTTGTCACTAGCCGTGAGGCTATTTTGCCGTTTGGATGAATTAAGGCAACGGCAGTCATCACATCATGGCGCCGTCCGGAAAGCCGTTTCAAAAACGCTTCCGCTTCTTCTCTATGGGCAGGTTTACCTAGAATGCGCTGTCCTGTTGCCACAACCGTATCCGCCCCCAAAATATAAGCATCAGGATGTGTGTCAGCGATAACTTGCGCTTTTTCCAAAGCCATGCGTTGCACATAAAGGCGAGGGCTTTCCCCTGTTATCAGGGTTTCATTGATATCTGCGGGAACAACTTGGTCAGGAATGACGCCAATCTGTTCGAGTAAGGCCAAACGCCGTGGCGAGGCCGATGCTAGGATCAAACTACGGGTCAGGGCAGGGACGGGACTGTCTTTCTGGGTTGCCATACCTGCCATTCCATTAGTGATGATGAGAGGGCATTGATTACTTGTAGCGGAAAGTGATGCGGCCTTTGGTCAAATCATAAGGGGTCATTTCCACATTAACCCGATCACCTGCCAGAACACGAATGCGGTTTTTGCGCATTTTGCCGCTGGTATGCGCTAGCACTTCATGATCATTGTCCAGTTTGACCCTAAACATGGCGTTAGGAAGCAATTCTGTCACAACACCTGAAAACTCAATTAAATCTTCTTTAGCCATTCAATCTTCCCGATTTGATGATTTCTGCGACCATCTATTGCGAATGCGCCGCCTGTGGTCAAGCAGTTTATTCATTTGCTGCACCAAATCGTTCGGTCAGCATATCTCTAATTTGGTCACGAATATTCCGATATGCGGCTAAACGCGCCTCACGCCCCTCTGCGATAAGTTGGGGATCATAGGCTGGCCAATATTCAATCTGATCGGCTTTGAGCGAGGGGATATGACAGGCGGCCTCATAACTTGCTTCGGAAAAACAGATCACCAGATCAATTTTTTGCTGTTCAAGGTCGCCAAAACTTTTTGGCATATGATCAAGCAAATCAATCCCAATTTCCCTCATCACAGCAATGGTAAAGCCATCACCAACACCGCCCCCTTCATCAATGCCGCAACTATCGACAAAGGTGATATGGCGGCTATATAAGGTTTTCATTAGGGCTTCTGCCATGGGTGAGCGGATTTTATTATGCGTGCAGGCAAACAGAATTCTCGCTGGTATCGCCGTGGGGGCGGTAATGGGATCGGTCATGGTCGTACCCCCTGTTTTAATACAAAAACCAGACTAAACAGCCGCCGTGACGTGCCATGATCAATATCAACCTTGCCTTCAAGGCGTTGCCGTAAGATTTGTGAGCCTTCGTCATGCAAGGCGCGGCGACCCATATCAATCGCTTGAATTTGCGATGGGCTCTTGGTGCGAATAGCTTCGTAATAACTCTCACAGATCATTTGATAATCTCGAATGACGCGGCGCAATGGCCCCATGGCCAAAAGAAAACTTGCAAGAGGTTGGTTTGCGTTATCCCTGATTTCAAAATTAATATGCCGGGCATCAGACCTAAGGCAGAGAATATAAGGGCCATCGGCGGTAAGCAGATGAAAATGGTTTTCTTCAATCAAATCAAAAATGGCGATGGACCGCTCATGCTCGGCTTCCGCGCTTAATCGTGGCTGGTTCTGCTGATCCAGCTGTATCTCAATAATGCGGTGTTGTTCTTGCCGAGTGTCCATTGTCATTCGCTAGAGGTTTAAGCGGCGTAAGATTGACCGCGCATGCGCATCTAGCCCTTCGGCTTCGGCGAGACGAATAGCGGCAGGGCCAATGTGGCGAAGCGCATTAGCATCACAGGCCAGCAAGGTGGTGCGCTTCATAAAATCAACAACCCCAAGACCTGAGGAAAACCGCGCCGTCCGCGAGGTTGGCAAAACATGGTTAGGCCCAGCGACATAATCCCCGACCGCCTCAGGGGTATGAGCACCAATAAAAATTGCCCCGGCGTGCTTGATCTTTTGGCTCAATTCCTCGGCATTAGAGGTGGCGATTTCTAAATGTTCTGGTGCCAGTCGGTTTGCCAGATCAACACCTTCGTCCCAATCTTTGACGGTGATGATCGCGCCATGATCACGCCAAGAGGCACCGGCGATATCGGAACGCGGCAATCCGGCAATCACCTGATCCACCGCCGCGTCAACAGCATGGGCAAAATCTTGATCATCGGTGATCAAAATAGATTGCGCCAATTCATCATGTTCTGCCTGTGCCATCAGATCCATGGCAATCCAGTCAGGATTGTTTTCTGCGTCAGCCATGATCAAGACCTCAGACGGGCCGGCGATAGAATCAATCCCTACCTGCCCAAATACCTGCCGTTTCGCGGTAGCCACCCAAGCGTTGCCGGGGCCGGTGATTTTGTCCACGGGCTTGATCGTTTCGGTTCCATAGGCCAGCGCCGCTATGGCTTGTGCGCCGCCAATCGTCCAGACTTCGCTTATTCCGGCCAGATGCGCCGCCGCCAAGACCAAGTCATTGGCTTCTCCGTTTGGGGTTGGGGTCACCATGACGAGCCGTTCTACCCCAGCGACTTTTGCTGGCAGGGCATTCATCAGCACCGAAGATGGGTATGCGGCCTTCCCCCCGGGAACATAAAGTCCAGCGGCATCAACAGGCGTCTGTCTTAACCCTAACCGCACCCCGGCCTGATCAACCCATTCCATGGCTTCGGGGCGTTGGCGTTCATGAAAGGCGATGATGCGTTCCGCGGCAAGATTAAGCGCTGACCGCAAATCATCATCTAACCTGTCATAGGCAGATTTAAGACGGCTAGCAGAAAGATTAAGATCAGCCATGGTAGCGGCAGAATGGTGATCAAAGGTTTGCGTTAACTCAAGAATAGCCGCGTCACCTTGGGCGCGAACACGGGATATGATCTCAGCGACATTTTGGCCAACATCGGATACCGCCTCTCTTGAGGCGGAAATGAGATGTTCAATGGCCGCTAGACGGTCGGGGTCATGCAGTGCTATGCGAAATGTCATTTACGGCCTCACCAAAACGCTGGATCCAATGGCTGATCATATCAGGTCGTGTTTTCCATGCTACACGATTCACCGCAAGTTTGCTTGTAATTCTTGCAATTTCTTCGACTTCAACCAATCCATTTGCGGTAAGGGTAGAACCAGATTCCACCAGATCAACAATCCGGCGGCATAACCCAAGCCCCGGGGCAAGTTCCATTGCCCCGTTGAGTTTTATGCATTCGGCTTGAACGCCTCTGGCGGCGAAATGCCGTCTTGTCAAATTCGGGTATTTGGTGGCGACACGAACATGACTCCAACTGCGTGGGTCTTCGGCGGCTAGGGTTTCCTTACGGCTGGCTACAACCATGCGGCAATGCCCTGTGTTCAAATCCACCGGTGCGTAAATATCAGGGTGATCAAATTCCATCAGCACATCTTCGCCAGCGATCCCCATCTGAGCCGCACCATAGGCAAGGAAGGTGGCGACATCAAAACTGCGCACACGAATAATATCAATCGCAGGATCATTTGTTGAAAACCGCAACCGCCGATCTGTTTCATCAAAAAAGGCATCTTCAGGGGTTAACCCTGCGCGCGCCATGATCGGGCGAATAGCATTTAAAATCCGACCCTTCGGCAAAGCCAATATCAATTTGTCTTTGCTGGATGTGACGCTGTCCGTCCCCATCCATCCATTGTCCAGATTGCTCATTCGAGGCCTCGTTTAATCGCTATCTTTGTGGGGATGCGTGGGTTGAAAATGGGTCACCCATCCTTCGTCTAAATCTGCGGCAAATGCCTTGATCTGATGCGTTTCCAGCTTCAGCATGGCATCACCAGAAAAGGTCAGATCCACCGACATACCTGAAAAAGTAATACTGAGCAAGGATAGGACGTCTTCTTTGCGGCTAAGATCAATGCCATGACGCTTCACAGATGTGATATCAGAAAAATTAACGCCAATCAGCCGCCGCCGATTTTGGCCATCATCATGAAAGAAACGCGCGGCCACCATCAAAAACTGGCGATCATCGGCATCATAGCCCATATCACCAACCAACACGGTAGCATCCTGCAACAACGAGGAAAGCACGGTCAAATCACCTTCATCATGCGCGGCCAGTTTTAATGCTGTGCTCATCTCTGTTCCTGCGATCCTTTGGGCATTATGTTAGGATTAGGTTTTATCATCTCATGGGTTATTCTTTGACACGCGTGATGCGAGCGCCGCAAGCGTTAAGCTTATGTTCCAGTTGATAATACCCTCTATCAAGATGATAGATGCGTTGCAAAGTGGTTTTGCCATCAGCCACCAATCCGGCTAGCACCAGTGAAACCGACGCTCGTAAATCTGTCGCCATCACAGGTGCGCCAACAAGCGCATCAACACCGCGAACGAGGGCAGTGCCGCCAGAGACATTTATTTTTGCCCCCATCCGCATCAATTCCGGAACATGCATAAAACGATTTTCAAAGATGGTTTCGCTGATCCGTGAGGCGCCTCTAGCCATGCACATAAAGGCCATGAATTGCGCTTGCAGGTCGGTTGGAAAGCCGGGATAGGGATCGGTGGAAATATCAACAGGCTGAGGCCGATCAGTCATAGCAATCATGATATGATGATCACCTGCATCCACTCTGGCTCCGGCTTGAGTTAAGGTCGCCATCAGCGCATCCAGATGATCCGCGCGGGTATTTTCCAATCTGACTTCGCCTTGGGTAATAGCGGCGGCGATGGCAAAGGTTCCTGCCTCAATTCGGTCTGGAACAACTCGGTGCGTGGCACCATTCAAGCGATCCACCCCTTCGATGGTGATGGTGCTAGTGCCGTGTCCTGTGATGTTTGCGCCCATGGCGTTCAGACATTCGGCCAGATCAGAAATCTCAGGCTCTCTTGCCGCATTAATCAGAACCGTTTGCCCTTTGGCCATGCTGGCGGCCATCAGGGCGTTTTCTGTCGCGCCAACGCTGATCATGGGAAAGGTAATGCGATTTCCTGTCAGCCCCTGCTTGGCTTCAGCCAGAACATATCCGTCTTCTAGCGTCACCCTCGCGCCTAATTTTTCCATCACCATGATATGCAGATCAACAGGGCGCGACCCAATGGCACAACCGCCGGGCAGAGACACTTTGGCCTGACCCATGCGCGTTAAAAGAGGGCCTAAGACCAGAATTGAGGCGCGCATCTTGCGAACAATATCATAGGAGGCTTCGATCCCGATAGACGCCCCTGCCTTGAGGTGCAGGCTTTCCCCTTTTGTGGTGCCTTCAATATTAAGGCTCTGTAACAGTTCACGCATAGATCGGGTGTCAGCCAAATCCGGCCAACCTTCGAGAATCAGGGGCTCATCGGTTAACAAAGCCGCACACATAAGCGGCAATGCAGCGTTTTTTGCGCCACTGATTGGGATCACACCATTAAGCTTGCCGCCACCTTCGATTACCAGTTTATCCATGTTCTGGGTCTCCTTTTTCGGGGGGCGTGGGGGTCGGGTTGGCTTTGCGGCCTCGCATCTGGGTTTTGCGCCGCAACAAATTGTCCCGTAACGCCTGCGCCAGACGTTCCTGCCGATCGCGTTCGGATTTAGATTGTTTTTCAGCAGGGGTTTTCATGGTCATGCTTCTTTATATAAGGATTATGAGAATAAATGAAGTTTTCATCTTGATCCTTGTTTATCATGAAAACTTGGCAGGAAAATGACCAGTATTCACTTTTTTGTGATTTGCCAATTGGGGTGCAATATTAGCATAACATGAAATGTCTGATGATAAGCGCAGGAGCAGAGGTGAAACGCATAAATCCTGACAATAATTCTAGCAGTAATTCCGGGGGTGGGTTGTCACCAGAAACTGACATGGCTAAAGGCAAATCAGCATGGCGGCGGTTTCTGCCTGTGGGGGTTTTGGTTTTTGGTCTTGTTGTGATTTTGGCGCTGATGTGGCGATATGATATTCGCCTAGATGAGCGGTTTTGGATAAGCATGGCGGATCATCATGATCTGGTTGAAGATTGGACGCGCCAAAATGTGGTGATCGCAATCCTTGGTTTTGTGGTGATTTACACTCTTGCGGTTGCTTTTTCGGTTCCTGGGGCTGTGTTTTTAACCTTGGCTGGTGGGGTTATTTTTGGCTGGCTAGGGGCTGTGCTTGTGGTGGTTTCCGCAACGCTTGGGGCGTTGCTAGTCTTTCTGGTGGCGCGCGGCGCAATGGCGGATGTTTTTCAGCGGTCGGGGTCATCTTTTCTGGAAAAACTCCAAGGGGGGTTTGATCGCTCACCATTTTTCTGGTTGCTGGCGTTGCGGTTGATGCCTGTTGCCCCGTTTTGGGTGGTGAATATTATTCCAGCCATGTTAGGCATGCGCGTTGTGCCCTATGTGTTGGCGACATTCATTGGGATTATTCCGGGCAGTTTGGTCTTTGTTTATACAGGGATTGGGTTTTCTGAAGTGCTGGCGGATGGTGTTGTGCCAAATGCATCAGTGTTATCAGATAACAGGATTTTTGGCCCTATACTGGCCTTATCTCTTTTGGCGGTAATTCCTGCATTGATCCGATCACGCCGACCAACCAAGGAAAAGGAAAACACATGATCGCAATCACAACAGATATTTGCATCATCGGCGGCGGATCGGGCGGTTTGTCTGTCGCGGCAGGGGCGGTGCAGATGGGGGCTAAAGTGGTGTTGTTCGAGGGGCGCAAAATGGGCGGAGATTGCCTCAATTATGGCTGTGTTCCCTCAAAAGCGCTATTGGCGGCGGCAAAAATGGCATATCTAGACCCACGGTCAGATCAGATGGGGGTTAGCATTAGCAAAACCGTTGATATGGCAGCGGTGAAATCCCATATCGAGGATGTGATCGCTGGCATCGCACCCCATGATAGTGTGGAACGCTTTACCTCATTAGGCGTCAAAGTGATTGAGGCAGAAGGCCGATTTCTGGATCGCCGCACGGTTACTGGCGGCGGCTATAAGGTTAAGGCCAAATATGTCGTTATTGCCACAGGATCAGCGCCATTCGTGCCGCCCGTTCCGGGCTTGGCAGAAACCCCGCATTATACCAATGAGACGATCTTCAGCCTGGATGAGGTGCCTCGACATCTCATTATCATGGGTGGTGGGCCTATTGGGATTGAAATGGCGCAGGCGTGGCGGCGGCTTGGGGCAGAGGTTTCGGTGGTTGAGGCGGCAAGCATCCTTAGCAAAGATGAACCCGAATTGGTCGATCATCTGCGAAAGCGCCTGAAAGCAGAGGGGATAAACCTGTTGGAAGGCATGGCGGCGGCAAGCGTAAACGGCAAGGCTGGGGCTATTGAGGTTTCGTTATCTCCGCTTCGCCAAAATACTTCTGGTGATCAGGCATCGCCCTCTGCCGCATCAGATAATGACGCCAAAGCCCATATGGTCACGGGATCACATCTCTTGGTGGCGGTGGGTCGGCGGCCACAACTCGCAGGTCTTGATTTGGAAAAAGCTGGCATTGCCTTTTCGCCGCGTGGGATCGAAACGGATCGCCGCTTGCGCACCACTAATCGCCGGGTTTTTGCTATCGGGGACGTGGCAGGTCGGCATCAGTTTACCCATATGGCCGGCTATCATGCTGGCATTGTGATCCGCAATATGCTGTTTAGGATACCAGCGCGCATTGATGATCATCAGGTGCCATGGGTGACTTATGCTGATCCTGAATTGGCGCATGTTGGTATGACCATGGCAATGGCCAAAGAGGCAGGCTATGACCCGATTGCGCTCACCGCATCGCTAGAGGATAATGATCGCGCGCGCGCGGAACACCGAACCGAAGGGATGGTGATGGCGGTAATCACGAAGAAAGGCCGCATTCTGGGCGCAAGCATTCTGGCCCCTCACGCCGGTGAGATGATTGGGGCTTGGTCCATTGCTATGGAAACTGGCGCATCAATAAAAACCATGGCATCGCATATCGCGCCTTACCCCACTTACGGTGAGGCTAGCAAACGCGCCGCCGGATCATTTTATACCCCAAAGCTGTTTTCACCAAGGGTTCAGCGGATTGTTCGCTTTCTGTTCAAATGGTTTTAAGGGGGCAAGGATGACCAAATTGCTGGTAAGCGGGTGACTAGGGTTTGGCCTTGCATAATGGCAATCTTGCTGATAGAAAAGCGCCAACGCTGCTGTAGCTCAGTGGTAGAGCACTCCCTTGGTAAGGGAGAGGTCGGAAGTTCAAGTCTTCTCAGCAGCACCATTTCCTCTTTTGTTATGTGATGACCTATGTGGAGCAGGATTTCGCCTGTTATCCTAATGCTATGTTGAGGGTGGCTGGCGCGGTTGATCAGAACCTGCTGATACGAGTTTTGATTTGTCAGATAGGTTGTTATGGACTTAATATGATCTATAATTTTTCAAATGTTCAATCAACAGGATAGCGCAAGCATGACCAAAAAGGCCACACCATCAGCGGATGCGCCAGTACTTGAGGTCAGGGGGCTACATAAGAAATACCATGATCTTGAAGTCCTAAAAGGGGTTAGCTTTTCTGCCCCTCGCGGTAAGGTGGTGACATTTATTGGCTCGTCCGGATCTGGAAAATCAACGCTCTTGCGCTGTTGCAACCTCTTAGAGTTAAGCCATGCTGGAGATATCTTTTTCCAAGGGGAAGCGGTCGCGTGGAAGGGTGATGGCATCCGCCGCCAACCTGCCAGCAAAGCGCAAGTTATTGCCATGCGCACTAACCTTTCGATGGTTTTTCAGCAATTCAATTTATGGTCTCATATGACCGTTTTAGATAATGTGATTGAGGCGCCGGTGACGGTGCTTGGTCATCCGCGTGAGGAGATGCGCACCAAAGGGCTTCATTTGCTTGATAAGGTTGGTATCGCTGATAAGGCTGACGCATGGCCATCACAATTATCAGGCGGTCAGCAACAACGCGCGGCTATTGCCCGTGCTTTGGCGATGGAGCCAATGGCGATACTATTTGATGAACCTACTTCGGCCCTTGATCCTGAGCTGGAACAAGAGGTTGTTCGTGTGATTAAGGCTCTGGCCGAAGAGGGCAGAACCATGCTCTTGGTAACGCATGATATGCGATTGGCTCGTGATCTATCCGATCAGGTGATCTTTTTGCACGAAGGCAGAATTGAGGAGGAAGGAGCGCCAGAAATCTTGCTGGAGCATCCCAAATCCAAAAGGTTACAGCAATTTTTGAGCGCAGGTGCTGTAACATAACACTAAGGATGCGCATTTATCGGAGGTTACGATGAAAAAAATAATTTTGGCTACAATCTTTGCTGGTGTTCTTGCTGGCCCTGCTTTGGCAGAAACCGTTCGCATGGGTACCGAAGGGGCTTACCCTCCCTACAACTTTATCAACGATAAAAACGAAGTCGATGGCTTTGAGCGTGAACTTGGCGATGAGCTATGCCGCCGGGCGAATTTGGATTGCGTCTGGGTCGTGAATGACTGGGATTCGATTATTCCTAATCTGGTGTCTGGCAACTATGACACCATCATTGCCGGTATGTCGATCACCGCTGAGCGTGATGAAGTGATTGATTTCACCCATGAATACTACCCACCTAGCCCATCAATGTATGTGGCTCTCTCTGGCAATAATGTTGATGTTAATACCGCTGTGGTTGCTGCCCAAACAGGGACGATTCAGGCTGGCCATGTGGCGTCTTCAGGCGCGACATTGGTTGAGTTCGCTTCACCTGATGAAACGATCGCCGCTGTCCGTAACGGTGAGGCGGATGCCGTTTTTGCTGATGGGGATTATCTCATGCCAATCGTTGAAGAATCCGGAAACGAGTTGGCGGTCATTGGTGAAATTGGTATCGGCGGCGGTGTTGGAATGGGCTTGCGCGAATCTGATGGCGCCCTCAAGGCAAAAATGAATACCGCTATCGATTCCATGAAAGCCGATGGATCATTAAACACCTTGATCAAAAAATGGTTTGGGGACGGCGCCCAGACCTTTTAACGAAGAAAACTTATCCTGATCGGGATGGGGTTCTGTCTCGATCAGGGTGAGTTTATTTTTCAGGAATAGCCAAATGCTGTCTTGCGTTAATCCGGATCAGATAAGTGGTCTTGCGTGGCTAGGATGCTATCTGAGCACCGCCAAGCATATGGCGTTTTATCAGTCTTTTTTGATTGTGTTGTTGTTGATTGCGGCGGTTGCGCCTCTGGCCATTTTGCTAGGGCTTCTTAGTGCGTCGGCAAGCAGAGCGCGTTTCTTTTTGATCCGGCTTCCCGGTACGCTTTATATCGCTATGGTTCGCGGTATTCCGGATATTGTGTTTTTTCTCTTTGTCCCTCTTGCACTTGATCAAGGCATTGAATATTTGCGTCACCGCAGTTTGTGTTCTGATCAGACCGGTTCGGTCTGGCAAGGTAATGATTTTGTCGTCTGTGATATCGCCAAGATGCCGTTATCTAGTGCCAGCCAATGGGTGCATGATTTTTATGGGTTCGCCCTAGCCGTTGTTGCTTTTGCCTTGGTGTTTGGGGCATTTGCCGGAAATGTTATTGCTGGTGCTATGGCCGCGGTGCCTAAAGCCCAATTAGAAACAGCAGAGGCCTATGGCATGACACGGCGGCAAGTCTATTGGCGTATCATGTTTCGCCAGATGTGGATTTATGCTTTGCCGGGGTTATCAAATTTATGGATGATCTTGATTAAGGCGACGCCATTGCTGTTTTTGCTCGGCATACAAGATATTGTCTATTGGGCGCGTGAATTGGGCGGGGCAAAAACCTCGGCATTCACTTATCCACATCCAGATTGGCGGATATGGTATTTTCTTGGCCTCTTGGTATTTTATCTGATGATGACATGGGTGAGTGAGCGTGGCTTTACTTATCTCAATAAGCAGTTTTCACGTGGGCAGTCCATGGCCATCAATCCGCAAAAAGAGGGGGCATAACAGCCATGAGCGCGTCTTGTCTTGCCTCATTTCAAGATTATGGTCTTCGTGCCATCGGCTATGGTCAGAGGATACTCCCAAAATCAGACATCACCCTTTGTGATCAATTTGCCCTCATAGGGTCAGGCTTGATATGGAATGTGTTTTTTGGGGTGTTAGCGGTCTGCCTTGGTTATTGGTTTGCCATGGCGATTGCCGTGGGTAAGGCATCGGAAAGAGGAATTTATCGGCGGTTTTCTTCGGGATTTATTTTCCTGTTTCGCGGCTCGCCCCTATTTATTCAATTCTTTTTTGCTTATGAGCTTTTTGTTCTTTTGCCTAAAGTCGGGGTCACGCTTGATTTATGGATCGCGGTCATTGATTTGGAAACACGATGGCTGACCCGAGCGTGGTTAGGGGCATTATTGGTCTTGATCTGTAACACCACTGCCTATTCAGCAGAGATTTTTTATGGGGCACTTCGGGCATCCCCACGCGGCGAGATTGAGGCAGCTAATGCCTATGGTATGACACCATGGCAAATGTTTTGGAAGGTGCAATGGCCAAATATGATGCGGTTGGCGTGGCCATCCTACACGAATGAGGCCATTTTTCTGTTTCATGCAACAACGCTAGTATTCTTTTCGGGCTTTCCGGCGTGGCGGCAATCTGGTGATGCGCTATATTATGCCAATTACTTTGCGGATAAGACTTTTAATCCGTTTGTTCCATATCCGATCATTGCCTTTTATTTTATTGTCCTGACGCTTTTGATAATTTTAATTTTTGGCTTGGTGAACCGGCGGCTCAACAGGCATTTGCCCGATGCTAGGCGTTCGCGGCTTATGATACGGCCTAATCTGATCCGATAGACCATGAAAGGAACAGATCATGATGAAAGAAACCCATCAGATTGCTGGTGACAGTGCAGGCACCAACCATGAATTGACCGTAATCCGTTTTCGTCCAGATCACACCACAGCAAAAATCTATCTTCAAGCCGCGCTTCATGCGGATGAACAGCCGGGAATGTTGGTGCTGCATCATCTGATTGCGCGACTGGAAGAGGCAGAACAGAAAGGCCTCTTAAAGGCAGAAATTGTTATTCTGCCCCTAGCCAATCCGCTTGGTATGACGCATCTGACTTTTGGTACTCATCGGGGGCGTTATCATCCGGTTAATGCCATGAACTATAATCGTCATTGGCCTGATCTAGAGGCGTTGATACATCAAGATGGTGATGATTTATCCCATAATTTCACTGATGATCCGGCAGAAAATCAGCG
>JALRFL010000068.1 GCA_023259875.1 Alphaproteobacteria bacterium | reverse complement strand
GCATCAGACGCAGCCATTGCCATGGAGCTTGGCTGTGATGGCGTCTTAATGAACACAGCAATCGCAGAGGCACAAAAGCCGGTGATGATGGCGGGTGCCATGAAAAAAGCCATAGAGGCTGGACGTGAAGCTTATTTATCGGGAAGAATGAATAAAAAACTATATCAAGCATCCCCTAGCTCACCAACCACAGGACTAATTAAATAATATGGATAGACCGTGGAAATTTCGGGATCACGCCCTTTTTGTAGGATACGCCCCATTGGATAAACCCAAATATGCCATTGCAGTTGTCGTTGAGCATGGCGGTTCAGGGTCATCATCTGCCGCGCCAATAGCGCGAGATATCATGACCTATTTGTTTGAGCAGAGCCTATGAAAAAACTGATCAGCCCACGTCAT
This sequence comes from Alphaproteobacteria bacterium, assembly GCA_023259875.1. Lineage (GTDB taxonomy): Bacteria > Pseudomonadota > Alphaproteobacteria > Puniceispirillales > UBA1172 > UBA12202. Next base: position 3,858 of record JALRFL010000068.1, on the reverse strand, counting down.
GTGCCTACATTTTCCGCGCCATTGCAAAGCAATACAAGTGCGGCCACGGGATGGTTTCGGGCGATGCCGTGGCTGATGATCTTGGTCTTGTTGATGATTGGTATGGTTGGGATTTTGTCCCTTTATTCTGCCGCGCATGGCGCGTGGCGTCCTTGGGCCAGTATGCACGCTATCCGTTTGGGGCTTGGCTTTACCATGATGATGGTTGTGGCCATGATCCCTATCCAATTCATCCGGCGTTATGCGGTCTTGTGGTGGGTGTTGGCGATCTTGCTCTTGGCTGTGCTTGAGGTCATCGGGACGGGAAAAGGGGTGCAACGCTGGTTTTCTATCGCTGGCTTTAATTTACAGCCCTCCGAGCCAGCAAAACTAGCGGTCATTGTCATGCTAGCGGCCTATTTCCACGGGCTTTATCCCGATATGCTTAGATATATCCGCACTTATGTTCCCGTTATTTTGATAGTGATGATTCCGTTTGGTCAAATCCTCTTGCAGCCTGATCTCGGCACTTCGCTTATGCTGGTGCTAACGGCATCGGTATTGATCTTTGCCGCTGGCATTCCGCGCTGGATGGTGATGACGGTGTTGGGTTTAGTGCTGGCGGCAATACCGATTGGCTGGTCTATGCTTTATCCCTATCAGAAAAGCCGCATTTTGGTGTTTCTTAATCCCGATCTTGATGCTCTGGGGGCAGGGTATCAGATCACCCAATCAAAAATTGCTTTAGGCAGTGGTGGTATTGTTGGCAAAGGCTATTTGCAAGGCAGCCAAAGCCATCTGGATTTTTTGCCTGAACGCCAGACGGATTTCATCTTTACCATGATCGGCGAGGAGTTTGGTTTCTTTGGCTGTATTTATGTCATTGGCCTATACAGCGCATTAATCTTTCTTCTCATTGGTTACAGTTTTACCATGAAGATGAATTTTTCAAGATTGCTTGTCATAGGTGTCGCCGCCATGATCAGTTTTTATGTGACGGTGAATATTGGCATGGTGTCTGGAATGCTGCCGGTAGTTGGGGCGCCATTACCATTAATTTCTTATGGTGGCACAGCCATGATGACGGTGTTTCTTGGTCTCGGCATGGTGATTAGCGCCATGTTAAACGAAAAGGATGTTCATGACTAATGGCCAGATCACCTGCCAAGTCAAAGCAACAGCGCCAAAATCTTGCGGCAAAACCCTCACAGCGTCTTGCTCTTACCCCTGCCATGCGGCAATCCTTGAGGCTGATGTCATGGCGCAACCATCAGATCACCCGATTTGTTCGCGATCTGGCGGCCAATAACCCCTTTATTGAAGTTGACTATCCGGCCTCTGTCATGCGTCCACCGCATGATCCTAGGATGGAAATGGCGTTTTCCGCCGCGATGGCGGCTGATCGTGTGGAAATCTCATTAACCGCGCATATCATGAATGAAATTGCATTATTGCTTCCTTCTGGTCGTCATAGGGCCGTGGCCTTGGCCTTGGTGGAACATATTACCCCAGCAGGTTGGCTGGAAGCCGAGGCAGAGGAAACCGCCGCAAGCTTAGGCCTAACAAGCGCCGAATATGATCATCTTATTGCGCGACTGCAACATATGGAACCCGCTGGTTTATTTGCCCGAAATCTCACAGAATGTTTGGCGCTTCAGCTTAAAGATCGTGGTGATTATGACAGCCTGATGGAACGCTTATTGCCGCATTTATCCCTTTTGCTTGAGGGGGGAGGAGAGGCCTTGGTTAAGGCCACAGGATTACCGTTTGATCAGGTGCAAACGGGTCTGGCTCGTTTGCGTCAACTTGACCCAAAGCCAGGGGCTAGGTTTCAGCATGATGATGGGGATATTTTTAGGCCAGATGTGATGATCACTAAGGCCGATAACCGTTATGACATTGTCCTTAACAAAGCCAATTTGCCAAGTGTTCGGGTGGCAGAGGATGTGCTTGGTGATGCGGCATTAAAACCGCTTCTGCAAAAAGCCCGGGCAGAGGTTTCAGCCCTTAACGCGGCCTTATCTTCGCGTGCTAGTATGCTTTTGGCTTTGACCGGATTTGTCGCCACCAAACAAGCGCAATATTTACAACATGGGGATGAATTGCTTCAACCCCTTACTATGATGATGGCGGCTAGTCATCTCAATTGTCATGCCAGCACCATAACGCGTCTGGTCAAAGATAAACTGATATTAACGCCGCGCGGCATGGTGCCTTTGGCAGATTTTTTCAGCCCAGCGGTTATGAATTCCGAAGGCAGAGAGGTCGCCAGCCGTGCCATTTCCGCCAGTATTGCGGCGGCCATTGACGGCGAGGAAAAGACGCATCCGCTTTCTGACCCTCAACTGGTGGCTATGATCAAAGATAAATATGAATTGCGCCTTACACCAAGGGCTATTGCCAAGCACCGTGCAAGGCTTCATATTGCTAAAGCGTCGGAGCGTCGTTAACCCATGATGTTAACCGCCAGATGGCTAAGACATCAGACTTTAGAAAACAGGTATCATTGAGACACGGTATCAACAAAGGTAACCTTAGGAACATATTATGATCTTTTCCTTTTTTCCTCGCCCCAAACAGTTTTTTCTGTCGTTGTTATTCTGGATGATTTGCGCCACCTTGTTTTGGAATATCAGCATTAGCGATTTTCTGACCTTATTGTTTGGACAGGCGGCAGAAGATGGCGGCGATACCGTGCTTGCCACCTCAACCCGACTCATAGGTTTGGTGGTGTATCTTGGGGCTATGGCGGCCGCGTTTTTGGGCTTTTGGTCACTTGATCGCGCCAGTTGGCAAAACCGTCAGGCATTGGTGGTGACAAGCGGCATCATTTGGCTGGCGCTAACCTATTTGATTTGGTCAACCACTTTTGGCGGCATGATGGCGGCCTTGGGAATGCCGGTAATTTCCCCTGAAGAGCCCGTGATTGGGCTAGGGTTTTTTGTGACTTCGGATTTCCTGATTTTCTATCTCTATTTTGCTTTGCTGACAGGGCTATTTTATATGTTCTGGCAAATTTATGCGCCGCATAAATGGGGAAAATGGTCGATCCTTGGTTCGGCTTTTATTCTCTTTAACACGTATTTCGGGGTTCAAGTATCAGTTGCCATTAACCATTGGCGCAGGCCGTTTTTTGATATGTTGCAATCGACTTTGCAAACCCCCGGAACATATACGCAATGGGATTTTTATAGTGGTTTGCTGACCTTTACCAATATTGCCATGGTGGCGGTGTTTATCTTTACCCTGACACGGTTTTTTGTCAGCCATTATATCTTTCGCTGGCGGACAGCAATGAATGATTATTACCTCAGCCATTGGGCAAAGCTTCGCCAAGTCGAAGGGGCATCCCAGCGTATCCAAGAAGATACCATGCGGTTTGCTACTATCATGGAAGACCTTGGGGTTAGTGTCATTGATGCGCTGATGACATTATTTGCGTTCTTGCCGATCTTGCTTAGCCTATCGGTTTATGTTGATGAATTGCCTATTTTAGGGGCTATCCCTAACCCCTTGGTGTGGTCATCTATTGTTTGGGCGGTTTTCGGCACAATTCTATTAGCGGTAGTGGGGATTAAACTGCCGGGTTTACAGTTCCGCAATCAGCGTGTGGAGGCGGCGTTCCGTAAAGAATTGGTTTATGGCGAAGATGATGACAATCGGGCCCAACCGCCAACCGTACAACAATTGTTCAGCAATGTGAGGCGCAATTATTTTCGCATTTATTTTCATTATGTGTATTTCAACGCAACCCGTAATCTTTATTTTCAGGCGGATAATATTTTTCCCTTTGTTATTCTTGTGCCGACCTTTGTTATGGGCAAGATCACTTGGGGGATTTTTCAACAGATTCTCACCGCCTTTGGGCAAGTGGCGAAT
>JALRFL010000016.1 GCA_023259875.1 Alphaproteobacteria bacterium | reverse complement strand
ATTACAATAATTTCAGCAGACAGTATAAAGTCTGTGCGTATAGCGCCTTTAATTTTATCTTTCTCAAACGCTACCATATCCACATCTTCGTGGGTAAGCGCTTCTATTCTGGCTTCTCGTGTTTTTTCTTCATCTTCGTGGGGAAGATAAAAACCGATCTGTGTCACGTGCCGCGATTTTCATATATGACGTCCTTGAGACTTATTCACCCAAAGGATCACGATTTGTAAAATAGGCCAATAATTCCAAATAAACCTGTTCAGCTAATTGTTTGGCGAGCCGTTCTTGGGCTTGGGTTGCTGCAATATCTTGACCATAGAGCGATGATACCGCCCCAAAAGTGGCATTAAGGCTAAGGCTTTCGTTGATAATATTTTTGCCTGTGTTTTGATCATAAAGTGCATAACTAAGGGAGACACTGGTTGAGGTATCGCTTTGGGATTGGGATATCGATGAGGTTAAGCGATAGCGAATCTCACCTTTGGGGTGGCGAGCCAATAACAGAGTAAGGTTTTGGCGAAAAATTTGATCCGAACGTCCAGTGGCGGTGGTGATATCAATTTGACCGAGGGCTTCTACCTCATTCGGATTAAGCCGTTCCACCGAACTGCATCCCGATATGAAGAAAAGCAGAACAGCAATACCAAGATATTTGATCCAACCGGTCATAAAATTACACTACCACATTGACGATTCGATTGGGAACCACAATGATTTTCTTTGGCGCTTGTCCGTCAAGATGCTTGATCACAGCATCAAGCTTCATGGCCTCTTCCTCAATCTGTGCCTTATCTGTATCAGGCGGCAGGTTAAGAGTGCCACGCAGTTTGCCATTAACCTGAACAGGCATGGCAATAGTTTCGACCACGAGCCATGCCTCATCTGCTTGTGGCCATGGCTGGGTGGTCAAGAGCGTATCATGACCGAGATGATTCCACATTTCTTCGGCGATATGCGGGGCTATTGGGGCAAGCAATTGTGCTAAGGTTTCGACACTAAACCGCCGCGCCCAATTCTGGGACGGGGTATTCTCATCACAGGATGCAATCGCATTATTGAGGGTATGCAGTGCCGCCACCGCGCGATTAAAGCGAAACCGTTCGATATCCTCGGTGATGCCGCGGATCGTTTGGTGGGTGATTTTGATCACATCTTCGGCTTTGCTGTCAAGCGGCTCTGGCCTGTCTGAGTGAAGTTCAGCAAAAGGTCTGGACTCATCTTCATTCAGGCTCAACCGGAACACACGGTTAAGGAAACGGCTTGCCCCCTCAACCCCTGCGCTAGTCCATTCCATATCGCGTTCAGGTGGCGAATCCGACATCATGAACAGCCGCGCGGTATCCGCCCCGTAAGTGTCAATAATCTTATCGGGATCAATCACATTGCGTTTGGATTTACTCATCTTTTCGATGCGCCCAGCTTTGACCGATTGGCCGCCATCACGCAGTTGCCATTCTTCACCGCGCTTTTCCACCTCATCAGGGAAAAGCCAGCGGCCTTTGTCATCTTGAAAGGTCTGATGACAAACCATGCCTTGGGTGATCATGCCGTCAAAGGGTTCTGCCAGATCAAGATATCCGCAAGCCGAAAGCGCGCGAGTGAAAAACCGTGAATACAGCAAATGCAAAACCGCATGTTCAACGCCGCCAATATATTGATCAACCGGCAGCCAATAGGACATCGCCTCTTTGGAAAAGGCGATGTTTGGATCAGGGTCAGCAAACCGCAGGAAATACCATGAGCTCTCAAAAAATGTGTCAAAAGTATCGGTTTCCCGGGTGGCTTTGCCGCCGCAATCA
>JALRFL010000252.1 GCA_023259875.1 Alphaproteobacteria bacterium | reverse complement strand
ACCGTTTTGCCAGCCACCCATGGCTGTTGATGGGTAGCCACGCCAATTTCCCATGATTGTGACCCTGTCTGAGTATTATAGGCGGCAAAGCGTCCAGACATACTGCCAACAAAAACCATATTGCCGTCATAAACAGGATGGGCAACGATGCTATTGATATTATCAAGCGCCGTTCTGGGTGTCCGTACCGACAGATCATCACCCCATAACAATTCCCCCCGGTCAAGGGTAAGAACAGATAATTCCGCATCATTGCCGGTCAGAACCAATTCCCCGTTGTGAATAGCAGGCGAAGATGCCCCCAGCACGCGCGTGGATTCAGGATTGCCAACGCGTGACCATAACACCGCCCCATCACTGGCAGATAATACAAACAGCCTGCCATCGATATCCGTCACAGCAACACGCCCATCTATCGCTGTTGGCCCGCCCATCAACGGCAAATCAAAACGCCGATCCCATAAGACCGCCCCATCATCAGCGTTGAGCGATACCAACATCTTTCCACCAGCATGGGCAAAAATCTGATCGTTTTCTAGAGCAAGACCGCCACTCACCGCAGGCTGGGTTTTATCAGCGCGCGGTTCAATTTCCATGCGCCAGCGGATACTCCCATCATTCAGATTGACCGCGGTAAGTTGGGCATCAGGGGTCACACCAAAGACGCTGACTTGATTGGCAATCGGTGAGGCCATTAATGTTCCCAAATCCGTATCCACGCCGATGGACACACTCCACGCCCTTTGTAACGGCCATTCTAGCGCAAGATGACCGCCGCGATGGCTCGCCATAAGCCCAGATTGGCTATATATGATATTCGGCAACACTTCGCCCATTTGCGCACCTTCAGAAGCGGCGGCCAAGTCAATTTCTGGCAAGGTTTCCACCGCCAGTATTGCCGATCTCTCACCCGGCAGGATAACCTCTTTGCTTCCACAAGCCGTCACCATCACCAACAGGAGACCGGATAATATCATTTGCCCGATGCGATTTGTCATGACCATGCTTGCACTTTCCTTAAATTACTGGCTCTAGTTTACTTATTGCCGCCAAGCGCCTGTTCCAGCAATTGCCTGCGAGCATTAGCGCGTGGTGTTAAGGCTTGGCCATCCGCCTTCCATTCTTGCAAACTGCGTTGCGCCGATGCCATGTCCCCTTTTTCAAGGTAAAGGGCAATTTGCCATTCGCTAACCAAAGCCGCCCAAGGGCTAGACGCTTTATCAATTTGGGCGAGGCGATCAAGCCGTTCTTCCACCGTGGTGGTATTCGCCGCATGAACAACCGAAAGCACCCTAGCCACATCCTGATAAATACCGGCAAGGTCGCTATCCTCGGCCAACGCCAGATACATAGCTTCTGCGGCTTGTGGGTCAGTCTTGGCCAGTTCGGCGGCAGTGGCGAACCGCGACAACATTCCATAGCCGCCGGACTCTTGGGTTAATTCTGACAGGTTACCAACCATATCATCCGATAACACCGCAGCTTGATAACGGTTGGCCAAATCCTCACGATGGGCTTGATCCCAATACATATACCCTTGCCTGCCAGCGACCAGAAGAATAATGGCAATCACCCCCCCGATAACATAACCGCCATAGCGGCGCATCAAAAGGCGTGCGCGGTCAGCTTTGAGTTCTTCGTCAATTTCGTGAAAAATATCGCTCATTTGTCATCCCATGTCTTGACCGAATGGTGCTTAGCATTGCAACATAATAGAAATATATGGGATAATCCAGCAGAGAACACCACCAGAAAGCGATAAGCGCATAAATACCTAAAGAAAACCCTTAAACACATAGATAAAGGATGGTTTTGCCAGATGAATATTGTCCTTACTGGCCATGACAACAAAAACAAAAGCAACACAGGTTATTTTTCTCGCGCTGAGCTTAATCAGATTTTGAATGTTTATGCTCGCTTTGTCTCTGCCGGAGAATGGCGTGATTACGCCCTTGACCACCTTGAGGGAATGGCGGTGTTTTCGATTTATCGCTCTTGTGTGGAAACCCCGATTTTCACGATTGAGAAACATAAACTCAAAGGCAACAACCGCTGGCAATATCTGTTGCGTGATCGCCGCAAATTGATAAAGACCGCAGGGCGGATAGATGCTATTCTCCAAACCCTAAAGACTCTGCCGCGATTAGTGCATGGGTAAAGGATAAGGAAAAAGGTATCTAGATTACATTGTTAACCTAACATTCACCTTAGGAGAAATCATATGGAAGCCGGTGAAGCCAGTCGCATCGAACGGTATCTGCGACAGAAATTCAACAACAACACCCTTAAAGCAAAACCAAGATCAGATGATGTTGCTGAAAGTTCTGCTGAAATTTCCATGGATGGTGAGTTTGTGGGGGTGATTTTCAAAGACACCGAGGACGGTGACACCTGTTATCATTTTCAGATGACGATTCTGGACGAAGATTTGGATTAATCCCTATCCAGCCAGCGTCATTTTTCTTTTGATGCGGATGGTGTTTTCACCTTGATCTGTCCGGTGCTATAAGCATCACCAAGATGTTCCACCCCCCTGGCTTTAGCCAGCGCGATTTGTTTTTGGCGCTCTGCAAATCGCCGCCGCTTGTCTTCGGTTAGGCTATCCAGACAATGCGAACAACTGATCCCTGGCACATAGGCGGGATGCTGGCGATCTTCTGCGGATAAAGGCACGCGACACGCGTGACAAAGCTGATAATCCGTGAGGCTCAATCCATGTCCTACGGCAACGCGCTCATCAAAAACAAAACAATCGCCTTCCCACCGGCTTTGCTCAGGGGGGATGTCTTCAAGATAGCGCAATATGCCGCCTTTCAGGTGAAAAACCTCATCAAGACCAATGCGTTTTGCAAACGCAGTTGATTTTTCACACCGAATTCCGCCTGTGCAAAACATAGCCAGTTTAGGCTTTCGTCCTTTGGCTTCCCATATCTGTTTTTGATCTTCAAGCCATTTGGGGAACTCACTAAAACTGGTAGTATTGGGGTTAATGGCACCGGAAAAACTGCCTATGGCCACCTCATAATCGTTGCGCGTATCTATCACAATCGTATCAGGATCAGAAATCAGATCATTCCAATCATGGGCATCAACATAGGTACCAGCATGGATTGAGGGGTTAATATCCTCAACCCCCATCGTGACAATTTCAGGTTTCACCTTAACCTTAAGGCGGCGAAACGGCATCTCGGCGGCGGCAGAATATTTGATTTCCATTCTTGGCCCGGAAATCATCTCATCAAGCGCATCCGAAAGCACCGCAATAGCCTCTGGCGTGCCTGCCACCGTCCCATTAATGCCTTCATGAGCTAATAATAAGGTGCCGCGAATACCTTGCTGGCGGCAGATCGCCTCAAGGGTTGTGGCCAGATCTTGAGGATGCGCAATTTCAACAAAGTGATATAACGCAACAACCCGAATGGGCAGATGATCAAGAGGGGTTTTGTGAACGGGCTTTGACATTTTGCTATCTTTAGACCAGTCTGATTTTATCGGCAAGCCCCTTCAGGCAGATCAAGCGCCCATTCCACCGCCGCGCCAGCATGAAGCCGTGTGGTATCATAAAGCGGTATCGCCGTATGTTCTGGCTTGATCAGCATCTCAATTTCGGTACAGCCAAGGATGACTGCCTCTGCCCCTTTTGCCGCCAGATGATCCATTATCTCAAGCATGGTTTGCCGAGACGCAGCAGAAACCACCCCCAAGCAAAGTTCTTCAAAAATGATGCGATTGATTTCTGCCATCTCTGCTGGATCAGGAAGAAGCGTATCAATAC
>JALRFL010000241.1 GCA_023259875.1 Alphaproteobacteria bacterium | reverse complement strand
ATCATCGCTATCTGCCCGAAAAATAATCCGCGCCGCGCCCTCTGGCCCCATCACAGCAATCTCGGCGGTCGGCCAAGCGTAGTTCACATCGCCGCGCAAATGTTTTGATGACATCACATCATAAGCTCCGCCATAGGCTTTGCGGGTGATTAAGGTCAGTTTTGGGACGGTTGCCTCAGCATAAGCAAAAAGCAATTTTGCCCCGTGGCTGATAATGCCGCCATATTCCTGTGTTGTTCCCGGCATAAAGCCCGGCACATCCACCAGCGTGACCAATGGAATATTAAAAGCATCCGCAAAGCGCACAAATCGCGCCGCTTTCCGTGAGGCGTTGATATCAAGACAGCCAGCCAACACCATAGGTTGATTTGCAATAATTGCCACGGTCTGCCCACCCATTCGGGCAAAACCCGTGATGATATTCGCCGCGTAATCAGGATGAATTTCAAAGAATGTATCCTCATCAATCAGATGACTGATAATGTGTTTCATATCATAGGGATGATTAGGATTAGCCGGAATGATGCGGTCTAACGCAGGGGCTTGGCGATCAATCGGATCAAGTGGCGGCAGGCTTGGCGGTTTTTCCGCCGATGATTGCGGCAGATAAGACATCAGCGCCCTTACCCCCATGAGAGCCGCGATATCATCACGATAGGCTTTATGGGCAACACCAGATTTGCGTGTATGGGTTAAGGCGCCGCCCAAATCATCATGGCTGACCTCTTCATGAGTGACGGTTTTCACAACATCAGGGCCGGTCACATACATATATGACGACCCCTCAACCATAAAGATAAAATCTGTCATCGCAGGCGAATATACCGCTCCGCCCGCGCATGGCCCCATAATCACCGAAATTTGTGGCACAACCCCTGACGCATCAACATTGCGCTGAAACACCTCGGCATAGCCCCCAAGCGAGGCCACGCCTTCTTGGATACGCGCGCCGCCACTATCGTTTAATCCGATCACGGGAATGCCTGACTTCATGGCCTGATCCATCACTTTAACAATCTTAGCGGCGTGGGTTTCAGATAGAGAGCCGCCAAGCACCGTAAAATCTTGTGAGAACACAAACACTGGCCGCCCATGAATCGTCCCATAACCTGTGACAACCCCATCCCCGGGGATGGTCATATCCGCCATGCCAAAATCCGTGCAGCGATGCTCAACAAACATATCCCATTCTTCAAATGAGTTTTCATCCAGCAGAACCGTCAACCGCTCCCTTGCGGTAAGTTTACCTTTGCTGTGTTGGGTTTCTATTCGCTTTTGGCCGCCACCCATTCGCGCGGCTTCGCGCTTTTCTTCGAGCATGGTAGTGATGGATGAGGTCATGGTGAGCGTCCTTCCCCAGAAAAGTTATGCGGTTTCAAGAAGCGACAGAAATTGCTTATTTTCTATCATATCTTGTTTCAGCCTGTTTCGTCTATCTTCGGCTTCTTCGTCTGATCCCCATTGCTTGGCCTGCCAGAGTTCTTCAAGAAATGCGATATCAAACCCTTCTTGGGGGGAAAGCTGACCATCTGCAATGGCAATCCCAACCACGAAAGACCCACTGATAGAAATCAAGTTAAACACCCCTGCCAGACGAAAATCATCCATATTGGTCAGCATATTAGCGGCTAATTTAACCGAAGCCTCAGGCTGGCTAATCGGCATAATGCCTGTGGCCACCTCAAAGGTCAGATCATAATTTTGTTTTGCCCAATCAAGGCAGGGTTGCCAATGACGGTTTTGTTCTTCTGCTAATTCCGCTTGGTCAGGGGTGCGATAGCAAAGCATCTCATTTTTAGTATAGCCAAGCATTTGATCAATCACATAATCCCGTTGCGGCGTAACGCGATCAATCGCTGTCACCGCGTATCGGAACATTGGCATCGTGGCAGGATGAATATGATCGTCTTGGGCGTCCCATTCCGCTTGAATATGTTTTGCTAATGCCTCACCTGTCAGCACCAAGGGGTGACCTGCCGGGGTTTTTACTGGGCGCTGATCAAGATGCACCATCCAGCCATCATCCCCTTTCACCATTGAGGTGGTTTTCCAAAACCGTTTTGCTGGCGATGCCATCTTAACTCTTTCCGGGTTTCATTTCCTTTATCATAGCCATGACCGCCGCCGGATCAAAGCCGAAAAACCGCATGAGATGGCGCAAATCGGCTGGTAAATCCGCTATCAGGGGCGGTGAGGCCTCAAGATCCAGCCTGACCGCATGAAGGCATAGCCGCCGCACCTGATCATTGAGAAAGACATCTGCGCCGCCATATTTACCATCCCCAAGAATGGGACAGCCCAAAGCCAACATATGCGCGCGCAACTGATGCGTCCGTCCAGTCCAAGGTTCAAGCAACATCAGCGACACTTTTCCGCCTATGGTATCAAGGCGCGTAAAGGCGGTTTCCGCCTTTTGCCCTTTATCAAAATCAACCACCATCTTTTCGTTGCCGTGACCGCCTGCTTTCAGCAAAGGGGCTTGGATGACGCCTTCGTGGTCTGCTGGCTTGCCAAGCACCAAGGCCAGATAAAACTTGTCATGCTGTCTGCCCTGAAAGCCTTTTGCCAGATACCGCGCCGTTTTTGCGGTTTTTGCTACCACCAGAACGCCAGAGGTATCGCGATCAAGCCGAGGAACCAGAAGCG